>JACDHN010000016.1 GCA_013821025.1 Acidimicrobiia bacterium
AGAAAGTACAGCGGCCGATGGAGGTGATCAGCTGACGATCGCGACGACCGTGGCTCCGATCACGAGCATCGTGTCGAACATCGTCGGTGATCGCGCCGAGGTGGTCGGGATCGTGCCTGAGGGCACCAACTCGCACACCTTCGAACCGCAGCCGAGTGTTGCCGAGCTGTTGAGCACCGCCGATGTCGTCTACATCAACGGTCTCGTGCTGGAGGAACCAACAAAGGAGCTCGCCGACCAGAACCTCAAGGACGGGGCGGAGATCGTCGAGCTGGGCACGCTCACGATCCCGGAGGACGAGTACATCTACGACTTCTCGTTCCCGAAGTCCGAAGGCAAACCGAACCCGCACCTGTGGACTGATCCCACCCTCGCCAAGCGCTATGCGGAGATCGTCAAAGACGACATGTCCGAACGAGACCCCGACAACGCCGACTACTACCAGACGAACTACGACGCCTTCTCGAAGGTGATCGACGAGTTCGACACTGCGATGCGCACGGCGTTCGACACGATCCCAGACGGGCAGCGGCGTCTGCTCACCTACCACGACGCCTACGCCTACTTCGCAGAGACTTACGATTGGGAGGTGATCGGCGCCATCCAAGTATCGGACTTCGAAGACCCCACACCTGGTGAGGTGGCTGACCTGATCGACCAAGTCCGCACCGAGGATGTGCCGGCGATCTTCGGCTCGGAGGTGTTCCCGAGCCCCGTGCTCGAACAGATCGGCAGCGAGGCCGGGGTGGAGTACGTCGACGTGCTCCGTGACGACGATCTGCCAGACGAACCAGGCGACGCCGAGCACTCCTGGTTGGGCCTGATGCGATTCGACTTCGTGACGATGACCGATGCGCTCGGCGGTGATCCCGCTGCGCTCGAGGCGTTCGAGGTCCGCAACGTTGCCCCCGACGAGGCCGACTACCCGCAGTGACGTCGATCGGCATCTCGCTCATCCGTCTCGAACGGATCACTTGCAGCTACGGCGGCGAACCCGTACTCGTCAACGTGGACCTGGATGTCACCGGCGACCAGTTCACCGGCGTCGTCGGCCCGTCTGGGTCCGGCAAGACGACCCTGCTACGCGTGCTACTCGGCAGCAACCGCCCGATCGCCGGTTCCGTCCACCGGTCACGAGGGGTGCGCGTCGGCTACGTCCCTCAAGTCGAGACCGTCAACTGGAGTTTCCCGGTGACCGTCGGCGAATGCGTGCGCATGGCCAACACCCGCGGCCGGCGCCTCCCGTGGGCGAACCGGAACGAGCTCCGCGAGGCGGAACAGGTGCTCGACCGGCTCGGCATCGCCGAGCTCGCCGGTCGGCACATACGAGATCTCTCTGGCGGCCAGCAACAGCGCATGTTCATCGCCCGCGCCCTCCTCGGCCGGCCCCAGTTACTGCTGATGGACGAGCCGACCTCTGGGGTCGACGTTCACACTCGCCACGAGATCCTTCACCTGCTCGCCGACCTCCACGACGACGGCCTCGCCGTCATACTGACCACTCACGACCTCAACGGCATCGCCTCCCATCTCCCACACCTCGTGTGCCTCAACACCGAGGTCATCGGCCACGGCCCGCCGGCCGCTGTGCTCACGCCACCCATTCTCGAACGTACTTTCGGCGCCAAGATGGAGGTCCTGGAACACGCCGGCATGCCCATCGTCATCGACAACTTCACACACCCCCACAATGTCGTCCCATTTCGGAAGCACGCCTGATGGATGAGCTGCTACGCCCATTCGAGTTCGAGTTCTTCCGCAATGGACTCATCGTCGCCACCCTCGCCGGAGCACTGTGCGGCATGGTCGGCGTCTACGTCGTGCTCAAAGGAATGAGCTACATCGGTCACGGACTCTCCCACGCCATCTTCGGCGGTTTCGCAGCCAGCGCGCTGCTCGGCGTCAACTTCGTCCTCGGCGCCGGCGTCTGGGGTGTCGCATCAGCGCTCATGATCAACGGCGTGACGCGCCGACGCGTCATCGGCGCCGACGCCGCCATCGGCGTCATCACCACCGCATCTTTCGCCCTCGGACTGGCGCTGTTCGCCATCTTCGGGCGCCGAGGGCGCAGCTTCGACGCCGCCCTGTTCGGCAGCATCCTCGGCGTCAGCATCGCAGACGTCCTCGCCATCGGCGCCGTCACGCTGCTCGTCGGCGTTCTCGTCTTCTTCGGCTACCGCCAGCTGCTGTTCACCACGTTCGATCCCGAGGTGGCGGAGGCCTCCGGCGTCCGCACCGCACGGGTCGACGCCCTGCTAATGCTCGTCCTCGCCGCCGCCATCCTCGCCACGATGCAGGTGCTCGGTGTCACCCTCATCGCCGCCACCCTCGTCATCCCCGCCACAGTGGCCCGCATGCTCACCAGCTCCTTCAGCCGCATGCTGATCCTGGCCACCGCCATCGGCGCGTTCACAGGCTTCGTCGGCATGAACCTCAGCTACCACCTCGACGTGCAGTCAGGCCCGACGATCGTGCTGGTCGGCGCCACGATCTTCGCAGCGGTCTTCGTCGTCTCCGGAGCACGAGCCCGCTACCGCCTCGCCGCGATCATCATCCCGCCGACCTGAGGCCCGCTCGGGCGCGGTCCGAGCGGTGATCGTGGCCATCGCCTAGATCCCCTGGCAGTTGTCCAGATCACTGCTGATTGAGCGCGGTCAGCACGGTGAGGTCGCCGGTCGTCGCTCGACGAAGTACCAGGTCACCAACGTGGGTGGCACGGCTCGGCTCACGGGTCAGTGGTCGTGACCGTGGTCGTCCTCGAGTCCCTCCTGGTGCACGTGAGGATGATCGTGCATCGTGCCGTCGTCATGCTCGTGCTCGTCGTGACTGTGGTCGGTGTGCTCGTGGTCATGAGTGGCGTGGCTGTGGGTGTGCGTGACCTCCCCGTGGCTGTGGTCGTGCGCGTGGGGAACAGCGTGGTCGTGGTCGTCGTTATCGGTGTTGGTCATCTGAGGCCTCCGGTTCAGGGTATCGAGCAGCCAGTTGCACCATTGGTCGATGCCCTGGCCGGTACGGGCGCTGGCGTGGATCACCTTCGCCTGCGGGTTGACGTCATTGAGGTAGCCGAGGAAGCGTGCCATGTCGAAGTCGAGGTGCGGGAGCAGGTCGACCTTGTTGACCACCACCACCGCGGCGGCGCGGAACATCACCGGGTACTTGAGCGGCTTCTCCTCACCCTCAGTCACCGCGTACACCATCGCCCTTGCATCCTGGCCCACGTCGAACTCCGCAGGGCACACCAGGTTGCCGACGTTCTCGATCACCAGCAGGTCGAGTTTGTCGAGACCGAGCCGACCGAGACCCGACCGCACCATGGTCGCATCGAGATGGCACTCACCGCCGAAGCCGGCGCTGGTGTTGACCAACGACACCTGCGCACCGAGGCCGGAGAGGGCGTCGGCGTCGAGGCTGGTGGCGATGTCGCCTTCCAGAACGCCGATGCGCACCCGCTCGCCGAGGGCGGCGATGGTGCGCCGCAAGAGGGTGGTCTTGCCCGCTCCCGGGCCCGACATCAGGTTGACGGTGCGCACGCCGGCGGCAGCGAGGTCGCGGCGGTTGGCGTCGGCGATGCGGTCGTTCTCGGCGAGGATGTGCTCGAGCACCTCGACCCGTTCGGTGCCCGTGTCGAGGTAGCCACTGTGATCACCTACGTCTCGATGATCGTGGTCGTGCTCGTCACTGTCGTGATCGTGCACGGTACCGTCGGCGTGACGGTGGAATCGTCCCATCAGGTGACCTCCTCGGCGACATCCAACGTCGCCATCGTTTCGTGGTTCTGCAGCCATCATATGCTACAATATGGTCCATGGCTCGCACCCAAACCCTCGTGCAGCTAGACGACATCCTCCTGTCGCTCCTCGATCAGCGGGCCGCTCAGCGTGGTGTGTCGAGGAGCCAGGTGATCCGAGAAGCGGTCGAGGCCCATCTAGCGAGCGACCACGAGAGCGAGATCTCCCGCCAGATCCTCGCCGGATACGAACGCATCCCGCAGAGCACGCCGGACGAATGGGGCGATCCCAGCCGGTTCACGGCGGCGGCCGCACGCGATGCACACCGTCGGCTCGACGCAGAGGAACGATCAGCGGGACACGAAGCGTGGTAGCGCGGGGTGAGGTTTGGTGGTCGGAAAGCCCGGACTGGGGCCGTCGGCCGGTGCTCATCCTCACCAGGGATGCCGTTGCAGATCGACTCTCTGCGGTGATGTCCGCTCTGATCACCACCGTCCATCGGGAACTGCCTACCGAGGTCCCGCTCGACGAGGACGACGGGATGCCCCGACCGTGTGTCGTCAACCTCGACAACGTCACGAGCGAGCCCCGCATCCACTTGACAGAGCGCATCACACGGCTGGGGCCCGAGCGCATGCAGCACGTCTGTCGAGCACTCGCGTACGCCACGGGCTGTTGACGCGACGAAGGCCCGAACCGTGGACCAGGCTCAGCAGTCAGACTTGGGGGTGGTTCGCTTGGCAGCCCGTACGGGATTCGAACCCGTGCCGCCACCTTGAGAGGGTGGTGTCCTAGGCCTCTAGACGAACGGGCCAAGCAAGCGACCTCGCACGATACCAAGTCGCCGTGTCGCCCGGCACCCGCCGCGCTCATTCGCCCAGATCGTGGTCGCGCGTGGTGGGCGTGTGGCTGGGGAGAGAGGAATCGAACCCCTAATAACAGATCCAGAATCTGCTGTGTTGCCTATTACACCACTCCCCAGTGGTGCTTCCCGGAGGAGCGCCCGAGAGCCTACCGCTGGCTACAGCCGATCGAACCCGATGACCCGCCCCAGCATCACACCGCCCGCTTCTCGCAGCTCCCGCTTGAGGGCGGTGCCCCCCGTTACGACGGACGTCGTGGTCGGTGAGACATACGCCTCGAGTCCGGCCTCCTCTGCGATGAGCCGGCTGCGCAGCGCGTGGTACGGATCGGTGACGATCAAGACCCGGTCGAGGCCCCGCTGTTCGAGCTCGGCGGCCACGTTCTCCATCGACTCGAACGTCGTGGAGCCGGCGTTCTCGAGCAGGATCGCCGACTCGGGCACACCCCGCTCGGCGAGGTACGACGCCGAGGCCTGCGCTTCGGTAAAGCGGTCACCAGGACGACCACCACCGGTGGTGACGACGACAGGAGCCAGCTCTCGGGGCCACAGCTCGGCGACGTGGTCGAGTCGCGCAGCCAACTGCGGTGAAGGCTCACCGTCGTACTGGGCGGCGCCGAGCACGACGATCGCATCCACCGGGCGGCCTTGGTCCGACTTGCCCGTCGACCAAACCTGGAGCAGCGAGACCACGTAGTAACCGAGCAGGACGAGAACGACGAACAGCGTGACCAGCAGTGTGCGACGCAACAGCGGGCGACGACGCCGCCGCGAACGATCCCGAGGTGGGCGGCGCGCCTCGACTGGACGGATGATGCCGACCGGTGTGTCGTCGGTGTGGGTCGCCAACACGTCGTCAGCCATCGGCGCGGTCCTGCGCCAACTTCAGGCGCCGCAGCGTCTCGTCGCGCCCGAGCAACTCCATCGACTCAAACAGTGGCGGACCGATCGTTCGCCCTGTTACGGCGACACGAACGGGTGCCTGCGCCTTACCGAGCTTGACGCCGAGCGTCTGACCGATCTGGTCCAGCGCTCCCTTCAAAGCCTCGGACGTCCAGTCGACACCCTCGTAGGCGGCGAGCGACCGTTCGAGGATCGGCAGGGCGAGCTCTGAGCGCATCACCTTGTCCCATGATGCCTCGTCGATGACGGGTCCTTCGAGGAACATGAAGTCGACCATCGGCGCCGCTTCGGTCAGCGTCACGACTCTGGACTGGATGTGCGGGGCGATCGCAGCGAACCTGCTGCGGTCCCATCCCTCGGGTAGCCACGGTTCGCAGCGCGCCACGAACTCGCCAACCGGTAGGGCTCGGATGTACTCGCCGTTGAACGCCGCCAACTTCTTCTCATCGAAGAACGCAGGGGCGTGGTTGACGTCCTCCAGCCGGAAACTCTGCTCGATCTCGGACCACGGCACGATCTCCGTGTCACCGCCGGGCGCCCAGCCGAGCGTCATCAGGTAGTTCACCATCGCCTCAGGTAGGTAACCGTCGACGCGGTACTGCTCCAGTGCCACCTTGTCGCGGCGCTTCGACAACTTCTGGCGCTTCTCGTTGACCAGCACCGGCACGTGCGCCCACGCCGGAGCGGGCCGTCCCAGCGCCTCCCACAAGAGCTGCTGCTTCGGGGCATTCGACAGGTGTTCCTCCGCCCGCACGACGTGGCTGATGTTCGTCGCCATGTCGTCGACGGCGTTGGCCAACAGGAACATCGGGGACCCATCGCCGCGCACGAGCACGAAGTCCTCGATGTCGGCGTTGTCGAAACGAACCTCACCGCGGACGAGATCGTTGACCACGGTCTCGCCGTCGGGCACTCGAAAGCGCAGCACCCGGCCCGGCGCGGGACCGAGCCCGCGGTCGCGCGAACAGCCGTCGTAGCCTTGGCGCCCGCTCATGGTGGCGCGCTCGCGAAGCTGCTCGGCAGTCAGGTCGCAGTAATAGGCGTGCCCCTTGGAGAACAGCTCGTCGGCGACACGCACGTGCTCGGCGGCACTGGCGCTCTGGAAGTGTGGTCCCTCGAACGTCGGGTCGTCGACGGAGATCCCGATCCACGCCAGCGCGTCGATGATCCCATCGGTCCACTCTGGCCGATTGCGCACCTCGTCGGTGTCCTCGATGCGCAACACGAACGTCCCGCCGTCCCGGTGGGCGAGCGCCCAGTTGTACAGCGCAGTGCGAGCTCCGCCGACGTGGAAGGAGCCCGTCGGCGACGGTGCAAACCGGTAGCGGGGGGCGCCACTCATGGGCCGTTGACGCTACCTCGCACCGCCGCGCACCGCCGCGCAATCGGGTGAGCCATCGTTCTCGGCGTCGATCTCATCAGGGGCTGACAGGATCCACGCCCAGACCTGTGAGTGAGAGGAATCACGCCCGGATGGGGGTGCGTTGGGGTGGGTTTGTTCAGGTGAGGTGGACGGATGTGAGGGCCAGGTTGCGGAGCTGACGCAGGGCGACGGACAGGTTCGTCACGTTGTACGACTCGGCCCTGCGAATCTCGGTGTACATCCCCTGCACCCTCGCCACGGACCGGCGGTTGTCGCCCATCCACCGGTCGACCGAACCCTCGGCCGAGTGCAGCACGATCCCGGTCAGTTCGGCCAACGTGCTGAGCAGATCGTCACGCAGTGACGACCGGGCCTGGCTCTCCCAGCGGTCGGCGCGCGGCAGCGCGCCAACACCTTCCCACAACCACACCAAGTCGAGCTTGGCGTGCAGGTCCCAGTACACGCCTGCGGCCTCCAGCGCCGAGGTGTCGTGCTGCGTGGCGATCTCAACGAGATCGAACCCGGTGTGCAGCAGTGGCCAGATGCCCGACCGTTCGGCCAGCGCCTCTGGCACACCGGCGGCAAGGCGCGACGCCTCCTTGGACCTCAGCAGGTCGGCCATCCGCCCGACGATGCAGCCACCGAGCCCATTGGCCAGCTCGGTCATCCCAGCTTTGAAGTACTCGACGGCCGGGGCGATCTCGAACGGCGGGTGCCGGTGACGCAACAGCCACAGCGACGACCGCTCGTTCATCCGTCGGCAGTCGAGGAACAAGTCGAGACGGGTCGGCAGCGGCACGCCTTCGTCGAGCGACTCGATCTCATCCCAGAGGTTGTCGAAGTCGATGATGTCCCGAGTCACCGCCCATGCCCTAGCCACCTCGGCCACCCCGCTACCCGTCTCTTCGGTCATGCGGTGGTCGTAGGAGATTCCCGACAGGTTGACCATCTGGTTCACGAGCTCGGTGGTGATGATCTCCCTGCGCAACCGGTGCCGGCGGACGGCGTCGCCGTATCGCTCGCCGAGCGGAGTCGGGAAGTAGCGGACGAGGTCGGCCTCCAGCACCGGATCGTCGGGAAGATCGCTCTTCATGATCTCGGCGATGTTGGCGTTCTTCGTGTAGGCGATGAGCACGGCGAACTCAGGAGCGCACAGGCCATTGCCGGCCGACTGCCGCTCGGCGATCTGCTTGTCGGTCGGCAAGAACTCGAGCGATCGATCGAGCCAGCCCTCACTCTCGAGCACGTCGATGTACCGGGCGTGCACGTTGACCATCGGCAGCGACTGCTGGCGGGCGATCATGAGCGCCAGCGTCTGGGATCGATTGTCGTCGAGCACCAGCGAGGCCACCTCGTCGGTCATCTCGTCGAGCAGCCCGTTGCGCTGCTTCAACGTCATCTCGCCGTCGGCGACGAGCCTGTCGAGGAGGATCTTCAGGTTGACCTCGTGGTCCGAGCAGTCGACGCCGGCCGAGTTGTCGATGGCATCGGTGTAGATCAAGCCGCCGTGCAGGTCGTACTCCACGCGACCGAGCTGGGTGAACCCGAGATTGCCGCCCTCGCCAACCATCCTCGCCCGCAGCTCGGCGCCGTTGACGCGCAGCGAGTCGTTCGCTCGGTCGCCGACATCACCGTTCGATTCGATCGTCGCCTTGACGTACGTACCGACGCCACCGTTCCACAACAGATCGACAGGCGCTCGCAGGATGGCGGAGATCACCTCGTTGGGAGTCAGTGATCCCTCTGGCGCGCCGAGCGCCCTGCGGGCGTTCTCGGGAAGCTCGATCGCCTTCAGCTCGCGGCCGTACACGCCGCCGCCCTCTGAGATCAGCCGGGCGTCGTAGTCGGCCCACGACGAGCGGGGCAGCTCGAACAGGCGCCGTCGCTCGGCGTGGGCGTCGGACGGCACGGGATCGGGGTCGATGAACACATGCCGGTGGTCGAAAGCTGCGACGAGGCGAATGTGGGGTGAGATCAGCATCCCGTTGCCGAACACGTCGCCCGACATGTCTCCGATACCAACGACGGTCAGCGGATCCCGGTCGGCGTCCTTGCCGAGCACCGAAGCGTGGCGGCGAA
The DNA here is from genome assembly GCA_013821025.1 of Acidimicrobiia bacterium. Taxonomy (GTDB): domain Bacteria; phylum Actinomycetota; class Acidimicrobiia; order Acidimicrobiales; family Ilumatobacteraceae; genus JACDHN01. The sequence goes on from JACDHN010000016.1 coordinate 8,936, forward strand.
CACTCTCCCACGCGCCCCTGGCCGTGATGCCCATGGCCTTGTGGTCGTAGCCGTCGCTGCCACCGGAGGCGAAGGCGTCGCCGAGCCAGAACCCGTACTGCGCCGACACTTCGTTGGCGATGTCGCTGAACGTGGCCGTGCCCTTGTCGGCTGCAACGACGAGGTAGGGGTCGTCGCCGTCGTGCACGACGGTGTCGAGCGGGTGCACCACGTCGCCGTCGACGATGTTGTCGGTGAGATCGAGCAGGCAGCCGACGAACGCCCGGTAGCACGTCACGCCGACGTCGCGCAGCAGGTTGCGGTCCTCTGGCGGATTCTTGACGACGAAGCCACCCTTGGCCCCCACAGGCACGATGACGGCGTTTTTCGTCATCTGCGCCTTCATCAGGCCGAGTACCTCGGTGCGGAAATCCTCCCTCCGGTCACTCCAGCGCAGGCCACCGCGGGCGATGGGACCACCACGCAGGTGAACGCCCTCGACGTCGGGGCCACACACCCAGATCTCGTGGGCAGGGCGGGGCCGCGGCAACTCGGGGATCAGTTTCGGGTCGAACTTGAAGGCGATCGCCGGACGCCCCCGCCAGGCGTTCGTCCGAACGGTGGCGTCGAGCAGCGTCAGGAACGCACGGCAGATGCGGTCCTCGTCGAGTCCCGGGATGGCGTCGAGCGCCGCGACCAGCTCGTCACGCACTGCGGCCGCCGACTGCCGGTCGGGTTCGGCGGGATCGAAGCGCAGCCGGAACAGCTCGACCAACCGCTGCGAGATGTCGATGTGCTTGAGCAGCGTCGACTCGATGTACGACTGGCTGAAGGCGAATCCGATCTGGCGCAGATACTTGGCGTACGCCCGCAGTACGGCCACCTGCCGGGTCGTGAGCCCGGCTCGCAGGATCAACCCGTTGAATGCGTCGGCCTCCACCTCGCCGCGCATCAGCGAGGCGAAGCCGTGGTGCAGCTCGGCGCGTTGAGGCTCGGTCAAGCCAACCCCAGGTGGGAGGCGCACGCCGATGTCATAGATGTGCACGCAGCCCGCCGGCGTGATCACATCGAAGGGGTGCTCGTCGAGAGCCACCAGACCCAGGTGGCTCAGCAACGGTAGGAGATCGGCAAGGGCGATCTCGAGGTCGCGCCGGAACACCCGGAACCGCCATACCTCTCCGGGAGCGTCGACGTCGTGCACGATGGCCGAGAGAAGATCTGGTTCGTCGCGGTTGAGCACGCTGGCGATGCGCTCGAGGTCACCGATGGCCGCTGACGGCGGCACCATCTGGCGGTAGTCGCCGGGTAGGTACTGACCGACATCGGAGTACAGCTCTGTGGCCAGAGCCTCCCCCCTCTCCACGGTGAGTTGGCGCACCAGCCGGTCACTCCACGACGTGGACATCTCATCGATGACTTCGCCGAGGTGGTCGAGGTCAGGCGGTGGCCGGCCCTCCGGCGCCCGCACACTCATCGAGATCCGCGCCAACGAGCTGGAGCCGATCATCGTCTCCAGCTCGCGGCGCTCACCTGCGTACGCCTCATCGACCACCCGGGCCACGCGCTCGGGCAGCTCGCCACTGAAGCGACTACGCGGCAGATAGACGAGCACGGTGTGCCACGGTCCGGCCGGTTCTGGCACGTCGACCACGCGCACGAGCTGGCGTTCTTGCAGACCGACGATGTCGATGACGATCTCGGCAAGCGTGTGCTCATCGAGCTCGAACACGAGGTCTCGGGGCAGCGTCTCGGTGACGTTACGCACGCGCCTGCCGAGATAAGAGCCCGGTTCGGCGCCGGTGAGCTCCAGCACGCTCTTCGCCCGCTCGCCGATGGTGGGGATGTCGTAGACGCTCAGGCGATAGGCGGTAGAGCCGAGCAACCCGATGAAGCGATGTTCGATGTTCTCGCCGGGTGGCCGGATCATCAGGCACAGGCGGCGTTCGGGCCGGTGCACAGTGGACTCGGCGTCGGTGCGGGCGATGAGCATCGGCTCGTCACCGGCGACGGCCGGCGGGTCGAGCACCGCCTCCTTGCGCAGCTGACCCAACGCCGAGCCGTCCCTAAGGGTGAGCACGCCGTCGGGCGACTGGTCGAAGTCGGCGGCGCCCAGCAGTACGAAGTGTCCAGACGCCAGCCAGCCGATGAGCGGATCGAGCGGCGCCAACCCTGCGAGGCGGTCGCGCATCGGGACGAAGTCGGCCACGACTCCTTGCACATCGGCAACGGCGGCAGAGATCTCCCGCTCCAGCAATCGAGCGGTCGCCTCGTCGCAACGGTCGATCTCGATCTGCGTCCACGACTCGACCTGGGAGTCGACACCGGACCAAGCCACCACGCGGCCCTGCTCGTCTCGCACCACGTCGAGCATCGGGTGCACGAGTAGGTGGATCCCGAGGCCGTGGCGTTCGATCGTCATCCGCAGCGTGTCGACCATGAACGGCACGTCGTCGGCGACGGCGAGCAGCACCGAGTGCGTCGAGTGCCAGCCGTGGCGGTCTCGTTCGGGTGACACGACACTGACGATCGTCTCCGCCTGCTGACGAACCCGCCCCAAGGCCAGGTGGGCCACGGCGACGGCGTAGACGTCTTCGAGCTTGCGGTCGTCGACTTCGGACTCGGGGAGCTCGTTGTAGTACCGAGGCAGGAAGTCGGCAAGGAGTTGATCGTCGGCTCGCCGCACCTGCGCCATCGCTGTGAGTTGCTCGAGAGCGGCGGTCAGTTCCGCTTGTCCCTGCATGTGGTCCCCCAGCCCTCACCGGCGCCGTTGCCGGGCTCGGTCACCGATGGTAGTCGTCGCTCTCTAGCCTGTGCTCATGGCGACTCACGACCCTCACAGGGCCCACCGATCTGTCGCTGGTGGTCTTGCTCGGGCCGCCGTGTTCGGCGCCAACGACGGGTTGGTGTCCAACGTGTCGCTGATCGTCGGATTCGCCGGCGGCGGTGCCGACTCCAGTGTGGTGCGCCTGGCCGGTCTGGCAGGGGCCATCGCCGGGTCGATCAGCATGGCGGCCGGCGAGTGGGTCAGCGTTTCGGCGCAGAACGACCTGATCCAGCGCGAGTTGGCGGTGGAGCGTCGGGAGCTGATCCACAACCCGTCGTCGGAGACGTCCGAGCTGGCCGACATGTACGAGGCCCACGGCATGAGCCGGTCGCATGCCCTGACTGCCGCCGAACAGGTGATGCGCCAGCCGGAGTCGGCGCTGGCAGTGCACGCTCGCGAGGAGCTGGGGATCGATCCTCACGACCTGCCGTCGCCGTGGCGGGCGGCGGCGCTGAGCTTCGTGTGCTTTCTCGTCGGCGCCCTGCTGCCCGTGATCCCTTGGCTGTTCGACGTCAGCGGCTCGGCGCCCACGATCACCTCACTCGTCATCGGCGGAGTGGCGGCTGGCGTCATCGGAGCGGCGATCGGGCGCCGGGCCGAACGCAACCTCGCCTGGTTCGTCGTGCGCCAGGTGCTGATCGTAATGGGGGCGTGTGCCGTGACCTACTCCATCGGTCGCATCGTCGGCATCAACGTGACGTAATGCTGGTCTCGCTCGCTGCGCTCCGGGAGCCCGCGCGTTGGTCTCACTCGCCGTTCGGGCGCGTTGTACTACATGCAGAGCAGTCGTGACATCGGGTCCCGTAGCAGTGAGGTGACCCATCTTCCGGCCTGGCGACGCCCTCGACTTGCCGTAGAGGTGCAACCGCACGTCGGGATCGACGAGCGCGGCGGCCCAGTCCGGTTCACCGTTCGACCAGCGGTCGCCGAGCAGGTTGGCCATCGCTGCCGCCGGCGCCGTCATCAAGGTCGATCCGAGCGGCAACCCGCAAACAGTGCGGATCTGCTGGGCGAACTGGTCCGTCGCCGCTGCGTCGAGCGTCCAGTGGCCACTGTTGTGAGGGCGGGGCGCCAGCTCGTTCACCAGCACCTCGCCTTCGACGACGAACAGTTCCACGGCAAGTACACCCACATACTCGAGCGCCTCGGCAACGCGCGTGGCAAAGGCGACGGCATGGACGACCACCCGGTCGGACACCCGAGCCGGGACGACGCTGACATCGAGAATGCCGCCAACGTGGATGTTCTCGGTCACCGGATAGGCGACGACATCGCCGGAGCCGGAGCGGGCGAGCAGGACGCTGATCTCTCGTTCCAGGTCGAGGTGCTGCTCCAGCACGCACGACACCTGCCCCAGTTCTGCCCAGGCGTCCGCCAGCTCGCCGGGCGAGCACACGGTCAGCTGACCTTTGCCGTCGTAACCGCCGGCCGTCGTCTTCAGAATTGCCGGAAAGGGCACAGCGCCGTCGGCAGAAGGCAAGTCGGACGCCGCGCCGATGAGGGCAAACGGGCCTACCGGGATCCCTTGCTCGCAGAGGAAGCGCTTCTCGAGCCGGCGGTCCTGGGCGACCGCCAGAGCGTTCGCCGATGGAGCGACGGCGGTGTGTTCGGCCAGGCGCTCCAGCGAGACTGCGGAAGGGTTCTCGAACTCCACCGTCACCACGTCGCAGCGGCTGGCGAGATGGTCGAGGGCGTTGGCATCGTCGTACGGAGCGACGAGATGCACGTCGGCGATCGCCCCGGCCGGCGCATCAGGATCGGGGTCGAGCACGATCGTCCGGTAACCCATCTGGCGCGCCGCCATCAGCGCGTACCGTCCGAGCTGGCCACCGCCGAGCATCCCGATAGTGGACGGCGGCACCACCGCCCCGCCGGAGTGCGGATCGGTCACATCGACGGGGCGGCGTCTGGGGGAAGATCGCTGCCGGCGGCGACATCGTGGCGTCGTTGACGTTCTTCGTCGAGCGCGTGGAGCAGGTCGTCGTCGACCGCTGCGAGCAAGGCCACCGCGAACAGGGCGGCGTTGGCGGCACCGGCAGTCCCGATCGCGAACGTCGCCACCGGGACGCCGGCCGGCATCTGCACGATCGACAGCAGGGAGTCCTGCCCGCCGAGGTGCTGCGAGGGTACGGGCACGCCGAGCACGGGCACCGTGGTCTTGGCGGCAAGCATGCCCGGAAGGTGAGCCGCGCCGCCGGCCCCTGCGATGATCACCCGCAGTCCCCGCTGTCGCGCCGACGCCGCGTACTCGAACATCTCGTCGGGCATGCGATGGGCACTCATGACCCTGGCCTCGTTGGCCACACCGAACCCGTCAAGCACCTCGACGGCGGTCTCCATCGTGGACCAGTCGCTGGCGGACCCCATCACGACGCCGACGACGGGCTTGGCGGGCGCTCGCTCGCTGCGCTCGCTCACGTCCCGCGCCGCCGTGGGGGCTGCGCCCCCACACCCCATCCCAGCCGGCTCGCTGGCGCTCGCACGCCTGGCCGGACCGCTCGCTCGCTGCGCTCGCTCACGTCCCGCGCCGCCGTGGGGGCTGCGCCCCCACACCCCATC
>JACDHN010000161.1 GCA_013821025.1 Acidimicrobiia bacterium
GCCAGGATGGTCGAGGTTGAAGGCGCCGACCACGGTCACCTTGTCACGGAGCACCGTCGCCACCGGCCAGCCGCAGGCGTGCACGAGCGCACATGCTGCGTCGGCGCTGTGGTCGAGCACCGTCCCCGACCATCGCAGACCCGAGGGCATCCACGGCACGAACTCGTGGACTGCCGCCCACAACCGCTCCCAGGCGGGCCGCAGCGCGGCGAACGGGTACATCGTCAGCGACACGAACGCCACGGCGACGACCGTACATGGTCACGCGAGTAGATTCACGATGCGGAACGCAACCGTACTGTGGAACACTGTGCGGAAAGGGAGCACCACACCACATGAGCCGACTGCACGAGCACCTTTCCACCGGCCCCGTCATCTGCGCAGAGGGTTACCTCTTCGAGTTGGAACGACGCGGGTACCTCCAAGCGGGCGCCTTCGTCCCCGAGGTGGTGTTGGAGCACCCTGAGATGGTCGCCCAGCTGCACCGCGAGTTCGTACACGCCGGCTCGGACGTCGTCGAGGCGTTCACCTACTACGCCCACCGCGAGAAGCTGGCGCTCATCGGGCGAGAGGGCGACCTCGAGGCCATCAACCGTCAGGCGCTGCAGCTCGCCGCCGACGTCGCCGCCGAGCAGTCGTCGTTGCTGGCCGGCAACATCTGCAACTCCAACGTGTTCGATCCCGCAGACCCGTCGTCGCACGACATCGTCCGCGCCATGTTCACCGAGCAGGTGGCCTGGGCGGCAGAGGCGAACGTCGACTTCGTGATCGGCGAGACCTTTTCGTACGCGCAGGAAGCGCTGATCGCCCTGGAGGTGATCAAGGCCGCAGGGCTCGACGCCGTCATCACCCTGTCGATCCATCGCTCGGTGGACACCCGCGACGGGTGGACCGTCGAGGAGGCGTGCAGGCGCATCGAGGACGCTGGGGCCGACGTCGTGGGGCTCAACTGCATCCGCGGGCCGCGCACCATGCTGCCGCTGATCGAACGCGTCCGGGCGGCGCTGAGCGGGCCGGTCGCCGCCCTGCCCGTGCCCTATCGCACCACCGAGGACGAACCGACGTTCCAGTCGCTCACCGATCCCGGTGTCGACATTCCAGGCGACCGTCCGTTCCCGGTGGCGCTCGATCCGCTCACCTGCAACCGCTACGAGATGGGTGAGTTCGCCGCCACCGCCCATGCGCTGGGGGTGGACTACTTGGGCGTCTGCTGCGGCGCAGGGCCGCATCACATCCGCTCGGTTGCCGAAGCGCTCGGACGCACGCCGCCGGGCAGCAGGTTCACTGCCGACATGAGCAAGCACGCCTACTTCGGCACCGACCAGCAGCTGAAACCGGGCAACCGGGCCTTCGCCACGGAGCTTTGATCAAACGGGGGGCTCCGCCCCCCGTTGACCCCCCGAAACGCCGATTTCAGGACGGGTTTCGGGGGCTGACTGCTGGAGCGTGCGGAGCTCGTCGACGTCGTAGTGGCAGCGCCAGAAGTGACCGGGCTCTACCTCTTTGAGCTCAGGTTCTTCGGTCTTGCAGATGTCGCCGATGTAGCGCGGGCAGCGGGTGTGGAACACACATCCCGACGGCGGGTCGGCATGACTCGGGATCTCCCCGGTGAGCTTGATGCGCGGTCGCTCGTCGCCATCGACATGCGGTACCGCCGACAGCAGCGCCTCGGTGTACGGATGCTGTGGCGGCCCGAACACCGTCTCGGCGGCACCCAGCTCCATCAGCCGGCCGAGGTACAGCACGGCGATGCGGTCGGAGAGGTAGCGCACCACGCCGAGGTCGTGGGAGATGAACAGGTAGGCGGTGTCGTTCTTCACCTGCAGCTCGGCCAGCAGGTTGAGGATTGCCGCCTGCACCGACACGTCGAGCGCCGAGGTCGGCTCGTCGCACACCACGATCTTCGGGTCGCCGGCAAACGCTCTGGCGATCGCCACGCGCTGCTTCAACCCGCCGGACAACTGCGTCGGCTTGGCGCGGATCAGGCGAACGTCGAAGCGCACCGAGTGGGTCAGGTCGCGCAGCCGGGTGTCGAGCTGCTCACCCCGTGTTCCCATCAGCATGGTCAACGCCCTGCCGATGATGCGTTTGATCGAGAACCGCCGGTTGAGTGCGGCGTCGGGGTTCTGGAACACGATCTGCAGTGAGCGCACCTGCTCGCGGTCGCGCTTGCCGATGGCGCCCGCCACCGGCACGCCGTCGAGCTCGACCACCGAGCCCTCGTCGGGCGTGGTCAGTCCGAGCAGCAGACGGGCCAGCGTGGTCTTGCCGCTGCCCGATTCGCCCACGAGGCCGAGCGTCTCCCCGGGTGCCAGCGTGAACGTGATGTCCTCGACGGCGCGCACCTCGTGGCCGTCCTGGTGGAACGTCTTGCGCACGTTTCGGGTGCTGATCACCGGGACACGGTCGCTCGACTCAGCGGGCCGCTCTTCGGTGACCGCCACGGGCGACGTGTTCCTGGGTAGGTCCTGTGCCTGCTCGTGGAAGTGGCAGCGGCTGATGTGCCCGGCGCCGACGTCGTACAGCGGCGGCTCGTCGGTGCGACACACGTCCTGCACCAACGCGCACCGGTCGGCGAACACGCACCCGGGCAGCGTTTCGCCGAGACCGGGGAGGAAACCGGGGATCGTGTCGAGCCGGCCCTGGTCCTTGCGCGCCCCGGCTCGCGGGATGCAGCGCAGCAGTCCAACCGTGTAGGGGTGGCGAGGGTTGTGGAACACCTCGTCGACCGTGCCCTGCTCGACGACCCTCCCGGCGTACAGCACCCCGACCTTGTCGCACATGCGCAGGATCACGTCGAGGTTGTGGCTGATGAACAGCACGCTGGTGCCGAACTCCTGGCGAAGCGCCGCCACGAGGTCGAGCACCTCTGCTTCCACGGTTGCGTCGAGGCCGGTGGTGGGCTCGTCGAGCATCAGCAGCGTCGGGTCCTTCGCCAACGCCATGGCGATCACCACTCGCTGGTTCATGCCGCCCGACAGCTGATGCGGGTAGCGCCCCATCACGCCGGTGGGATCGGAGATCTGAACCTTCTGCAGCATGGCCTTGGCACGATCCTGGGCCTCACTGCCGCCGACGCCCTGCAAGGTGAACACCTCGGCGACCTGGTCGCCGATGTGGATCGTCGGGTTCAACGCAGACGTCGGGTTCTGATACACCATCGACACCTGCGTCGAGCGCAGCGTGCGCACGTCGGCGTCGCTCATCGCAAGCAGATCCTTGCCGGCGACATGGATCGATCCGCTGCTGACCCGGCCGTTGCGTGGCAGGTAGTTCAGCGCGGCGAAGGCGGCTGTCGACTTGCCGCAGCCCGACTCACCAACCAGACCGTAGGACTCACCTGGCGCGATCGACAGACTGACGCCACGCAGCACCTTCTTCCAGGCGCCACGGACCTTGTACTCGACCTCGAGGTCCTCGAGTTCGAGGGCGTTGGCGGTGCTCACTGGCGCCGAGGTGGCGAGTTCTTGGGTCATCGTTCGAACGCCTTTGCGATTCCGTCGGCCATCATGTTGACGCCGATCACGAGCGTGGCGATGGCGAGCGCCGGGAACAGCACCGGCCACCAGTACCCGCCGCTGATCAGTCCGTAGTGCTCGAACACCTGCAGTCCCCAGTCAGGAGCGGGTGGCTGGATGCCGAAGCCGAGGAAGCTCAAGGTGGCGACGGTGAAGATGGCGTATCCCAGCCGCACGGTGAACTCCACCATCACCGGCCCCATCACGTTCGGCAGGATCTCGGCGAACAGAATGTACGTAGTGCGCTCATTGCGCAACTGCGCCGCCGAGACGTATTCCATCTCGCGCTCCTGCAGCACCGCCGCTCGCACGGTCCTGGCGATGATCGGCGCGAACACGAGGGCGATCACGAGGATCACGGTCCAGCGGGACGGGCCGAGCGAGACGATCGCCAGCAGGCCGATGATCACGGTGGGCAGCGCCAGGAAGGCGTCGATGAAGCGGCTCAGCATGTTGTCGACGGCACCCCGGAAGTAGCCCGTGACGAGTCCCAGAGCGGTGCCGAAAACGGTGGCCAGGATCGTGGCGATCGGCGCCACGATCAGGATGTCGCGGGCGCCGACGATCACTCTCGAGAGCACGTCGCGCCCCACACGATCGGTGCCGAACGGATACGTGCCGTTCGGGCTCGTCAGATCCTTCAGCGGGTCAGTGGCGAACGGGTCGTTCGGGGCGATGGCGTTGCCGAAGATCGCGCAGACGACCCACACCAGAACGATCAGAGCGCCGACGACGAACACCTTGGAGCGAAGCAGCAGGCGCAACCGCTCGCGTTGGGCGGCGCGTTCCTCGGTCGAAGTGGTATCGGGTCTCACCGCCCCGGCCAGGATGGGATCGGCGCCGGGAAGATCGGACGTCGATGCGGTCATCGGTTCGCCAGCACAGTCATGATTCACTCCCGAGGCGCACGCGCGGGTTCAGGACGGAGTAGAGGATGTCGGCGGCAAGCGTGGCGACGAGGTACACGACCCCGACGAGCAAGACCCCCGTCTGTAGGACAGGGATGTCCTTCCTTTGCGCCGCCTCGAACAGCGCCTTGCCCAGACCGTTGTAGTTGAAGATCAACTCGATCACGACGAGTCCGCCGATCATGTAGCCGATCTGAGTAGCGACGACGGCAATGGTGGGTAGCAGCGAGTTGCGCAGCACGTGCTGGCGCACGACCGTGCGCTGCGGCAGCCCTTTGATGATCGCCGTCCGTGTGTAGTCGGCATCGAGCGCCTCGAGCGTGCCCGCCCGCGCCATTCTGGCGATGTAGCCGAACAGCACGAACACCAGGCAGATGGCCGGCAGGATCAGGTAGTAGACCTGCTCGAACACGTTGGAACCTGGCGGCGCCGTTGCGGTCGGCTTGAAGATGCCGAGTCCCAGCGGGAAGATCACGATCAGCAACACGGCCCACACGAAGTCGGGCACCGCCGTCGCCGACAAACCCCCGAGTGAGATGGTCCGGTCGCGGAGGGTGCCTTCCTTCAGCGCTGCGTACACGCCGCCGAGGATCGCCAACGGGACGACGATCAAGAATGCGAGCAGCGCCAGCTTCGCCGAGTTGACGACGGAGTCTCCGATGATGTCGAAGACCGACCGTTGCTGGATGGCAGAGGTGCCCATGTCACCGGTCAGCAATCCCGTGACCCAGTCCCAGTACTGCACGACGAGTGACCGGTCGGTGCCGAGCTGGCTGTTGAGCTCGTCGACCGATGCCTGGTCGGCGAGCGGGCCGAGGATGTTCCTGGCGACGTTGCCGGGCAGCACCTGCGAGGCGACGAACACGAGGATGCTGAGGATCAGCAGGGTGACGATGCTCAACAGGATCCTGGTTGCGATGAATCGTTTCATGGGGTCATCTCCGACGTCTAGACGAAGCCGGCTTGGCTGACGTCGGTGTGACCCATAGCGGTGGTGTCGATACCGGCGACGTAGTCCTTGGCTCCCGAGAGGAAGTAGTAGAAGTACGTGAAGAGGATTGGCGATTCGTCGAGCAGCAGCTCCTGGATCTGCTTCGACGCAGCCCGCTGGCTGTCGAGGTCGATGGCAGCGGTGTAGTCGGCGAACAGCTTGTCGTAAGTCTTGTTCTTGAAGTGGGCGCCGTTCCACGTCCCTGTGCTGAGCAGCGGCGCCCCGAGCAGCACGTTCGGCACGCCGCGGTGGCCGTACTCGGTGATACCCATCTGGGAGTCGAGCCATCGCGAGTTCCCGTACGTTGCGTCGCCGTAGTACGTGCCGGCGTCGGTGATGCTGAGGTTGAGCCGGATGTTCGCCTGCCGCAGGTCTTGCTGGAGGAGCTGGGCATAGTCGGGCATCTCGAAGCCCTGCCACGTGGACAACGTGACGCTGAACCCGTCTGCTACACCTGCCGCTTCGAGCAGCTTCTTCGCCTCTGCGACGTTCTGCTCACGCTGGCGCACGTCGGGTGCGGTCGATGGGAACACCGGGGCGAACGGGCTGTCGTTGCCGATGTCGGTCTTCGTGTCGAGCAAACCGTTGACCAGGTTCGTGCGGTTCACGAGCAGGGCGACCGCTTGGCGGATGCGCTTGTCGTTGAACGGCTCGATGTCGCCGCGCAAATGGCACTGGCGGTGTGCCGACGACTTCAGCTCCGTGGTGACCACGGTCGGGTCGGTCAGCAGCGCTTTACCGCCCGACACCGAGAACTGCACCACGTAATCGACCTGGTTGCCCTGGAACCCCAGGATCAAGCTCTGCTCGTTGCCGAAGAACACGATCTCGGCCTTCTCGGACAGCGGCCGGCGGGCCGGGTCCCAGTACTGCTCGTTGGGGAGCAAGGTGATGCCCTCCCCCGGCCGGTACTCGCCGAGCTTCCATGGTCCGGTCCCGATGAACGTCTTTTCCCAGTCACCCTCGTAGTCCTTCG
>JACDHN010000452.1 GCA_013821025.1 Acidimicrobiia bacterium
CGCCGTGCGCCTCATCCGCAGCGGGGTATCGGTGGTGTCGGTCACCGGATCGGTCCGCGACATCCGGGACTTGCTCGACCTCGACGACACTGCTCGCCAGCATCACGTGACGGTCGTTGTCGGCGGGGGGATGAGTCCTGGACTCTCGGGACTGCTCGCCCGCTGGCTCGTCGACGGATTGCACGTGTGCGACGAGTTGCACGTGGCATTGCATGGAACGGCGGGGCCGGCGTGCGCCAAAGAGCACCACAGGGCACTGGGCGGCAAGGCTGTCGGCTGGCACGACGATGCTTGGATCGAGCGGCGAGGCGGATCCGGACGCGAGCTGTGCTGGTTCCCCGAGCCGGTCGGAGCGTACGACTGCTACCGCGCCGAGGTGGCCGAGCCAATCACATTGCATCGGGTGTTCCCGACCGTGCATCGCATCTCCGCTCGCGTGTCGGCGACCCGGCGTGACCGGCTGACGTCGCCATTACCGATGCTGTCGCCGGCGCACCGTGAGGGTGGTGTTGGTGGGTTGCGTGTCGAAGCGCGTGGAGCCGACATCGATGGATCGCGGGTGACGCTGATCGCCGGCATTGCCGAGCGGGTCGGTACGGCGGCGGCCGCCACGGCGTCGGCGTTCACGGGTGCGATCGTCAACGGCAGTCTTCCAAGAGGGGCGATCGCCTCCGGCTCCGACGCCGTGCCCACGACCGAGGTGCTGACCCAGGTGGTGTCCGGCGGCGTACGACTGCAGGGCTTCACCGGCGTGCCGGAGTCGCTCTCGCTGCCACCGGTAGCCTCCCAGGAGTGAGCGACTACGCCCGGCCCTGGCTCCCAGCGGGCGTGATCGTGACCGACCCCGACCGAGGCGAGTTCTTCGTCCGTCTTCACCGCCACGGACACCCCGACGCCCCGGTCGTGGTGCTGTTGCATGGCTGGACGGCGACGTGCGACCTTCAGTACTTCACTGCCTACCGGGAGCTGGCGGCCGAGTTCAGCATCGTTGGTATCGACCACCGTGGCCACGGTCGTGGTCTGCGAGCCCCCGAGCCGTTCACGCTGGAGGCCGCGGCCGACGATGCCGCCGCAGTACTGCGTGTGCTCGACATCGAAGGCGCCGTCGTCGCCGGCTACTCCATGGGCGGACCGGTGGCGATGCTGTTGGCTCAGCGACACCCCGAGCGGGTGAGCGGGTTGGTCGTCATGGCGACGTCGATGGAGTGGACGGCCACGCGCCGCGACCGCGTCGTGTGGCGGGGGCTGCCGATGTTCGGCGCCTTCATGCGATCCCGGCTGCACGACCGGCTACTTCGGCGAGCTGTGCGCCGGCTCATCGGAGCGGACCACGAGATCTTTCCGATGCTGCCGTGGGCGGAGGCCGAGATGCGCCGCAACGGCCCGAGCGACATGCTCGAAGCGGGGCGAGCGCTCAGCGAGTTCGACGCAAGGAGCTGGGCGGCGACGCTCGGGGTGCCAGCCGGAGCGCTGATCACCACGGCCGATCGCCTCGTCCGGGCGCGCAAACAGCGCCAGCTGGCGAGGGCGCTCGGTGCCGAGACTCGAGAGCTCGCAGGCGATCACTTCTGCTCGCTCGTCCAGCCCGGCGAGTTCTCGTCACTGCTGGTCGATCTGGTGCGCTCCGTCGCCGCTCGAAGTCGATCCGGATCGGTGCCGGCGGCCGTCGAGACGGCCGTTCGCTGACGCTCACTCGCTGGAGTGGCGGCTGGCGATTGGCTCTGCGGACGCGAACGTAGCGTCCAGCTCCTCCAGGCGGGTAGCGATGCGCTCCACGCTGGCGGTCAACGACTTCAGTTCGTCGCGCAGCTCATCGCCGGTCACCACATCGGCAAGCATCAAGCGCACGCCAGCCAACTCGCGGGCCAGGAACTCCGTCTCGGCCTGGGTGCTGGCCGCCACCTCTCGATCGCTCTCCGATTGGGTCTGGCCCCGACGCTCCTGGCGGTTCTGGGCGAGCAGGATCAGCGGCGCTGCGTACGAGGCCTGAAGCGACAGCACCAGCGTCAACAGCACCAGCCCGCGGCCCCAAGGGTCGAACTGGAATCGACTCGGCGGGACCAGGTTGGCCGCGATCCACAGGATGATGACCACGGTCTGAAACACGAGAAAACGAGCGGTACCGAGGAACCTGGCGATCGATTCGGAGAAACGCCCGAACGCGTCGGGGTCGTAGTGCACGTCGAGGCGCCGGGCAGCCCGCGGGGACCCCAGATCTTCGCGGCGCTTCACCATGTCACGAGGCGCTTTCCGC
>JACDHN010000453.1 GCA_013821025.1 Acidimicrobiia bacterium
TGATGCGCCACCACCTGGCCACGTACACGCTCGATTCGATCGCCACGATGGCCAAGGGCGAGGCGTCTTGGCCAGACGCCGTCTCTGTCTGACGGGCGGTACTACGTCAGCGTCGCCCGCAATGCCGTCAGGTCGTCGGCCAACGGACTGGTCCACGTCATGCGCTCACCCGTCGCCGGATGGTTCACGGACAGTTCGAAAGCATGCAGGTATGGCCGCGCCATGCCCAGCGCGGGGACACCGTGACCGTAGACCTGGTCTCCGACGATCGGGTGGCCGACGGCCGCCAGGTGCACCCGGATCTGGTGCGTGCGCCCCGTCTCCAATGTGCACACCACCTCGGCCAGCTCGCCAGGCTGGTCGAATCGGGCCGTAACGACGTAGCGGGTCCTGGCCGGCTTGCCGTTGGAGACGACTGACCGCCGAAGTGGATCGTTCGGATTGATGCCGATCGGGGCATCGATCAACGCCTGGTCGGCGCCTGGATGGCCCCACACCAGCGCCTGGTAGCGGCGACCGGCCGAACGGTCCCGGAACTGCGCCGACAGGACCGCCGCGGCGTCCGCAGTCCTGGCCACGACGAGCAGACCAGACGACCCTGCGTCGAGCCGGTGGACGATGCCAGGCCGCTGCGGGTCGCCGTGAGCTCTTGCGAGATCGGGAAAGCGGCTGAGCAGGCCGTTGACGAGGGTGCCGTCTGGTCTCCCAGGGGCCGGGTGCACCACGACGCCGGCCGGTTTGTCGACCACGATCAGCTGCTCGTCGGCGTGGACGACATCGAACGGCACGTCTGCGTCTGGTTGGGCCGGGCCGACGCGGCGCAGTCGACCGAGGTCGATGACGATCGTCTGACCCGTCACCAGCCGGTCCTTGCCGGAGGGCGCCGCGGCCCCGTCGACCTCGACGCCACCATCAGTGATCAGTGCCGCCGCCTCGGACCGGCTGATCGAAGCGATGAGGGCGACCACCCGGTCGAGGCGCTCACCACCGAGCGCAGCCGGGATCTCCTCCTCGATCCGGAGCCGCTCCGTCACGAGGACGTTGATCCGCTGGACGGCCTGGCGTCGAGTAGGTGGATCAGCACCAGCAGCGCTCCACCGACGGTGACGCCGATATCGGCGACGTTGAAGATCGGGAACCACTGCGGGTCGATGAAGTCCACAACGGCACCGCGGAACCAACCGTCGTCGCGGAACATGCGGTCGATGATGTTGCCGAGCGCCCCGCCGATCAAGAGTCCGGCGGCCAGGGCCCCGACGCGAGTCGACGTGTTGCCGAGCGACAGCACGATGACCGCCACGATGATGAGTGCGACGACGCCGATGACGGGACCGAAGCTCCCGCCGCGGGAGAACGCCATGCCGGTGTTGAATGCCAGGTTGAATCGCAACGTCCAGAAGAGGTCGATCACTCGGCCGTCGTCGAGGGCGTTGAGCGCCCAGTACTTCGTAAGTTGGTCGAGCACGACGACCGAGGCGGCGACCGTCAATGGCCCGCCCGGTCGGCGGGTCATCTCACACCGTGGGGGCTGCGCCCCCACACCCCGTCGCCGCTCGGCTCCCGTGGCGGCTGCGCTCGCTCATCGGCGCCCGATCCCTCCGACCTTCTCCTCCACGAGCACCGTGGCCCATGGGATGGCCTCGAGGCGGGCCTTGGGGAGGGGATGACCCGAGATCAGCGAGTAGCCGTAGCGGCCCTGCCTGATGCGGGCCAGCGCCTCGTCGATCTCCTCCACGGTCTGACGAGCCTCTGCCGAGATGACGAGATCATGCTCGCGCTCGACGACCATCGTGTCGCCCTCACCGCTCTCGTCGTCGAACTGCACGTCACCCATCTCAGCCTCCTCGATCAGCGATTTCGCCTCTGCCTCGAGGCGATGCGCCTGTCCCAGCAGACGGTTGCGCTCCGCCTGCAGCAGCTGGCGCTGGTCGCTGAGGAACTTGACGCTGAAGTCCTTCGTGTAGGCGATGCCGTCCTTCGTCGTACCTCGCGGCCGGGGGACGACGTCGTCGACCTTGACCGGCGTCGAGTTGCGAGGTGCGCGAGAGATGGTGGTCGTGGCAGCGGTGGCCGTCTTGGAGGGGCCAGCCTGCTTGGTCGGCACCGCCTTCTTGGCCGTGACCGTCTTCTTGGCCGGCGCCGCCTTCTTGGCTGGCGACGATGTCTTCCTAGTAGAGGCGCTCTTCTTGGCGGGTGCCTTCTTGGCGGGTGCCTTCTTGGCGGGTGCCTTCTTGGCGGGTGCCTTCTTGGCG
>JACDHN010000162.1 GCA_013821025.1 Acidimicrobiia bacterium
CGCCTTCTCCGGGGGTCTCGATACGTCCGCCGCCGTGGCTTGGATGCGCCACCGGGGCGCCGTCCCCTACTGCTACACGGCCGACCTGGGCCAGTACGACGAGCCCGATCTCGACGACGTTGCGGCCAGGGCCGAGCACTACGGGGCCGAGCAGGCCCGCCTCGTCGACTGCCGGCGCCAGCTCGTGCACGAAGGTCTGATGGCGCTGCAGTGCGGTGCGTTCCACGTCACGACGGCAGGGCGCACGTACTTCAACACCACGCCGCTCGGGCGAGCCGTCACCGGCACGGCACTGGTGCAGGCGATGAGTGACGACGGGGTCGGCATCTGGGGAGACGGCAGCACGTACAAGGGCAACGACATCGAGCGCTTCTACCGCTACGGCCTGCTCGTCAACCCCGCGCTGCGCATCTACAAACCGTGGCTCGACGAGCAGTTCGTCGGCGAGCTGGGCGGGCGATCCGAGATGAGCGCGTTCCTCGCTCAGCACGGTCTGGCCTACCGGGACCCGGCCGAGAAGGCGTACTCCACCGACGCCAACATCTGGGGCGCCACCCATGAGGCCAAGCGCCTCGAGGACCTGTCCGTTGCCATGGACATCGTGGACCCGATCATGGGCGTCACCCACTGGCGCGACGACGTCCCCATCGAGTCAGAGGTGGTGTCGGTGCGCTTCGAACAGGGTTGGCCGGTGGCCCTGAACGGTCGCGAGTTCGACAGCCACGTGGATCTCGTGATCGAGGCCAACACCATCGGCGGCCGCCACGGGCTTGGCATGAGCGACCAGATCGAGAATCGGATCATCGAGGCCAAGAGCCGGGGTATCTACGAGGCGCCGGCGCTGGCGCTGCTGCACATCGGCTACGAGCGGTTGATCACGGCCATCCACAACGAGAGCACGATCGAGAACTACCGCTCGATGGGCCGCCGCCTCGGCAGGATGCTGTACGAGGGCCGCTGGTTCGATCCCCAGAGCCTGATGCTGCGCGAGCCGCTGTTGCGCTGGGTCGGTTCAGCCGTCACCGGCGAGGTGACGCTGCGCCTGCGGCGCGGCGACGACTACACGATCCTCGACACCACCGGGCCACACCTCACGTACTCACCTGGACGACTGTCCATGGAGCGCGTCGACGACGCCGCGTTCGGCCCCCAGGACCGCATCGGACAGCTCACGATGCGCAACCTCGACCTCGCCGACACCCGGCGCATGCTGGACGTCTACCGCCAGGCGGGCGTGCTGCCGCCCGGAGGCCTCGCCGAGCTCGACGATCACCACGCGGAATGACGCCGGCGTCACTCCCCGGCGTTGAAACAACTGATCCCGAGCTCGTCGGCTTGCTCGGACAGGCCGCTCTGGTCGAGCGCATCGCCCACGAGCTCCTCGCCCTCTGCCTGGGGGATGTCGGCGAGCACTTGGTCGTCGTCGTAGCCCGCCTTGATGCGCTCCTTGAGATCCTCGAGCTTGGCGCGCTGGTCGTCCCACAAGCTCGCCAGGTTCGAGGCGCCCTCCTCCAGCTCGGCAGGTGGCGTGAGCTCGGCAGCGTCCTCGAACAGCGCGTCACCGATGTCGATGATCGAATCGACGGACTCGTCGAAGTCGCCGACGGTCCGGGGCTCCTCTACGGCGTCACCGGAGTCACGAGCCGCATCGCACAAGGCGTCGAACTGGCTGCGCCACTCCTCGGCACTCAGAGCATCGCCGGACGAGCCCGGGTCAGTCGTGACCGGTGCAGTCGTGGCCGGGTCGCTCGTGGCCGGGTCGCTCGTGGCCGGGTCGCTCGTGGCCGGGTCGCTCGTGACGGGGTCGGTGGGCTCGACCGTCGTTTCGTCGCTGTCGCCAGGCTCGGTCGAACTGGGATCCGTCGGTGCCTCGGTGGACTCGGGGTCGGTGGACGCGGTGTCGTCGTCGCCGCCGCAGGAGGCCAATGCGAACGTCGCGATCACGGCGACGCCGACCGTGCGATGGCGAATGGTTGAAGTCGTGGTCTTCATGATGCCGCCATGTTGGCACGCAGGTGGCTCCGCTCATCGGTCCGGGTCGACGAGGCGCCCGATGAGCGCTGCCAACAGCACCACCCGGTGCTCGAGCGATGCCACGTCGACCCATTCGTGATCCGCGTGAGCCCCGCCACCGACCGCGCCGAGACCGTCGAGCGTTGGCACGCCGAGGGCGGCGGTGAAGTTGCCGTCGCTCCCCCCGCCCACGAACACACCGTTGAGCGGCTCCAGGCCCAGCTCCACGGCCACGTCACCGGCGGTCTCGAACAGGCCGGTCGACGCCGACTCGGGCATCGGAGGACGACCGATGTCGCCGGTCACCTCCACCTGCACGTCGGGGTCGACGGCCTTCAGTGCAGCCATCGCCTGCTCCACCCGCCGACGCTCGTCTGCCGTCTCGATGCGGACGTCGACGCGCACACAGGCACTAGCCGGGACCACGTTGTCCGCCGTCCCGGCAGTGGCAACCGTGGGTGTCACCGTCGTCCCCTCATCTGGTCGGCCCAACGCCGAGATCGCCACGATCTGGTGCGCCAGCTCCACGAGCGCGTTTGCGCCCTTCTCCGGCTCCAACCCGGCGTGGGCGGCCCGCCCGGTCACCGACACCTCGAACGTGCCACACCCCTTGCGTCCAGTCTTCAGCGCGCCCCCGTCGGCGCTCGGCTCCAGCACCAGCACCGACCCGCATGCCACGGCACGCTCCTCCAGGAGAGCCCGCGACGCGGCCGAGCCGACCTCCTCGTCCGAGGTGAACAAGCACTCGACGCCCGATACCGGCTGACCTGCGGCACGGCGCGCCGCCAGAGCGTGCACGGCGAGCACGATGCCGGCCTTCATGTCGAAGGCGCCGGGTCCGGTGGCCCTGCCGTCGGCGACCGTGAACGGCCGGGTACGGAGCGTGCCGGCCGGGAACACGGTGTCGTGGTGACCGAGCAGCAGGACGGACGGCTCGTCGGCGCCGTCGGACCAATGCACGTGCGGCCCCGCGGCACTGGGTACGAGCGTCGCCGGCGTGCCGAGACGCCGCTCGAACAGCGCGCTCACGGCCAGGGCTGAGCGCTCCAGGGCGGCCGTGTCGTGCGACGGCGACTCGATCGAGACCAGCGTGGCGAGATCGTCGAGTAGCTCGTCGAGCACGAACGAATCGGTGAGGAACACGCCGCCGACGCTACCTGCACCTCCCCGCACCATCCCGGCCCGGTCAGCGATCGGAGGCCCGTGACACCGGTGTGGCATCATCGGCGCCATGCGGCGATCCGTGGTGGGAGTGGCCGTGGTCGCCAGCATGCTCGCCGCAGCGTGCACGAATGACCAGGAGTCCGATCCAAGCCTCACCGGCTCGACCACCGGGACAACGACACCGTCGTCCGTCACGGCAGCCACCGCTGGTGACACCGCTCCCGACACCGCTCCCGGCACCAGCGTTGCGAGCCCGCCGGCGTCGACGTCCACGCCGACGGCGCCGCCCACCGAGCCGACCACCGCGGACACCGACCCGCTGCCCTCGGCTTCGTTCGGCACGCGCCCCGGTCCCCACCAGATCGCAGTCGTCGACGCAGAGCCCGGCGACGAGCTCGAAGCTGTCGACGGAGGCGGCCAGGTGATGGCAACGGGCACCGTCGACGAGCTCGGCTCGCTGTTGTTCCGCAACCTCGAGCCCGGCGACTACACGGTGCGCAGCGATGCCGCCGTCACCGGCACGTTGACCGTGCCGTCGGCCGACGATTTGCCGCCGGACAGCTTCTACGACGATCAGGACATCGAGGCCGGGTTCGGCTACCTCGAGGCTCGAGACGGCACCACGCTCAGCGTGAACGTCATGCTCCCCGCAGGTGAGGGCCCGTTCCCGACGGTCGTGGAGTACTCCGGCTACCAGCCGAGCGACCCCGATTCCTTCGGATTCGGTCAGCTGTTCCCGGCACTTGGGTTCGCCTATGTCGGCGTCAACATGCGCGGCAGCGGCTGCAGTGGCGGTTCGTGGCGCTACTTCGAGACGGTGCAGAACAGCGATGGCTACGACGCCATCGAGACGATCGCAGCCCAACCGTGGGTCAAGGGCAACAAGGTCGGCATGGTCGGCGTGTCGTACCCAGGCATCTCGCAGCTGTTCGTGGCCCAGACCCAGCCGCCGAGCCTGGCCGCCATCACTCCGCTCAGCGTCAGCGACGACAGCTACCAGTCCACGCTGTACCCCGGCGGCATCCTCAACACCGGATTCGCCGTGGAGTGGATGAGCCAGCGGCTCGACGAGACCCAGCCCGAGGGCCAGGCGTGGACCATCGAGCGCATCGAGGACGGCGACGAGGTGTGTGCCGAGAACCAGGAGCTGCGCATGCAGAACCCGGACCTCGTGTCCGAGATCGGCGACAACCCGTACTACTCCGAGGAGCTCGGTGACTCGCTGGCGCCGCGTACGTTCGTCGACCAGATCGACGTGCCGGTGTTCGTCGCAGGAGCTTGGCAGGACGAGCAGACCGGTGGTCGCTTCCCGACGATGCTCGACGACTTCAGCTCGTCGCCACACCTCTACGCGTCACTCGTAAATGGGCTGCACACCGAGTCGATCTCCACCGGCGTCGTTCCGAGGTTCCTCGAGTTCCTCGACCTCTACGTCGCCGAGCGGACACCCAACCTCGACACCGCTCGCGGCATCGTTCCCGTGCTCGGCGACGCCATCTTCGGGACCACGGAGCTGGCGTTTCCTGAGGACAACCGGTTCGAGGGCATGTCGTACGAAGAGGCGTTGGCCGCCTTCGAGGCCGAGCCCTCCATCCAGATCCTGTTCGAGAACGGGGCTGCCGATGGCTACCCGGCCCGCACCCCGAACCCGCGGTTCGCCCGGGGGTTCGACGCCTGGCCGATCCCGTCGGTGGAGCCGACCACCTGGTATCTCGGTGACGGCACGCTCGACGACACCGCACCGTCCGAATCTGGTGCGGTCGGGTACGAGGCAGACCCCAATGCCCTGCCCGAGACGTTCTACAGCGGTTCGCTCAGCGACATCTGGAAGCCGAGCGTCGAATGGCAGTGGCGCCAGAACCCTCGGGGCACGGGAGCCAGCTTCCAGAGCGAGATACTGGCCGACGACACGACGATGATCGGGTCTGCGTCGGCCGACCTTTGGATCGCCGTCGACGAGCCCGACACCGACCTCGAGGTCACGCTGTCGGAGCTCCGCCCTGATGGCCGGGAGATGTACGTGCAGAGCGGTTGGCTGCGAGCAAGCCATCGAGCGCTCGACGACGAGGCCAGCAGCGAGTTGCAGCCGGTGCAGACCCACCTGGAGGACGACGCCGAACCGCTGGAACCAGGAGAGGCCACGCCCGTGCGGGTCGAGATCTTCCCGTTCGCCCACGTGTTCCGGGCCGGTTCCCGGCTGCGCATCGGCGTCGACGCGCCAGGCAACAACCGGGCCCAATGGAGCTTCGAGACCATCTCCAACGGCGAGAACATCGACATCCTCTACGGTGCCGACACACCCTCGGCGGTGGTGCTTCCCGTCGTGCCCGGCGTGGAGGTCCCCGCCGAGTACCCCGAGTGCGGCGCCCTCAAGGGCCAGCCCTGCCGCCGCGCCCCCCGTCGCTGACCCCGCCACCCAGCCCGGAATCTGCGAGCGCCCTGCCACCCACCCAACCCGAAACTGTGAGCTCCCGACGTCGAAAACGGCCGTGGGGCTCACACTTCCGGTCTGCCCGTCGGATCTGTGAGCTCTCAACGTCGATGTCGCCTGTGGGGCTCACACTTCCGGGACTGGCGGCGGCGTGGAGGGGTTCAGGTCGGCGACGTGGGACGCTCGTGGGGGCGGGCCATCGTGACGGGGTCGAGCGCTCGGTCCAGCTCTTCGGCCGGGACGTCGGTCTGCTCACCGATCACGTCCCTCACGGTGCGATCCGACGCCAGCGCCTCCTTCACGGCCGCGGCGGCGGCGTCGTAGCCGACGATGAGGTTCAGCGGAGTGGCGATCGCCGGCGTGCGGTCGGCGTTGCGTCGGCAGCGGTCCACGTCGGCTTCCATGCCGGAGACCAGCTTCGAGGCGAACAGACGCGAGACGTTCGCCACGAGTGTGATTGACTCCAGCAGCGCATCGGCGATCACCGGCAGGTACGTGTTGAGCTCCAGGATGCCCTGCGAGGCGCCGTACCCGACGGTGACGTCGTTGCCGAACACGCGCGCAGCTACCTGGTTGGCCGACTCGCACAAGACCGGGTTGACCTTGCCGGGCATGATCGACGAACCGGCCTGCAGCGAGGGCAGGCGCAGCTCGGCGAGTCCGGTGGCCGGACCACTCGACAGCAGCCTGATGTCGTTGGCAACCTTCGTGAGCGCCACGGCAACGTCACGCACGGCGCCCGACGCCGTGCCGAGCGCGCCTTGCCCGCCCTGGTGG
>JACDHN010000163.1 GCA_013821025.1 Acidimicrobiia bacterium
TCGAGCGCCTGGCTCATCGGGATCTCCCACTCGACGGACACGGCGGAGGGAGTGGGATTCGAACCCACGGTGAGTCTCCCCACACACGCTTTCCAAGCGTGCCGATTCGGCCACTCTCGCACCCCTCCTGGGTGCAGGCAGGGTAGCCCGGCGGTAACGTGATCGGCACCCCGTCGGCGGGGGACCCGATCATCATCGGGTGGCTTCGCCGGGTGGTGAGGTGACGGTTGGGTCCTGTGCAATCGACGCCCGTGAACCAGGTCAGGACCGGGAGGTAGCAGCCTTCAGCGGCATCGTCGGTGTGCCGCAGATCGCCTGGCCGTCACCTCAGCGCCCGGCGAGCATGGACGCCACGGTCGCGGCCTCGTCGGCCAGCTGAGGCAGCTCGAGGCGCTCCGCCCACCTGGCGAACTCGGGCGTCGGGCCGGTCCAGCGCCAGTCGTCCACCGATCCGACATCAACGTCGGTCTCCACCGTGGCGATGCGGCGGAACAGCAGCGCCTCGGACCAGTTGTCGCGAAGCGCCACCGCCAACGTGGCAGGGCTGCGCAGCCCGGCAACGTCCCAGTCGCGCACCGAATCGGGGATCGACTCCAGGTGCTCCCAGCGCGCCAGCATGGCCGACGCCGACTTGGCACCCCAGCCCGGCAGACCCGGGAAGCCGTCGGCGCTGTCGCCCACGAGGCCGAGGTAATCGGGGATCGACGAGGGTCCGATGCCGAACTTGGCCCGGATCGCTTCCTCGTCGAGGAACAGCCGGTTGCGGCGGTCGTACTGCACGACCCGGGTCCCGCGCACGCATTGGCCGAGGTCCTTGTCGGCCGTCACGATGACCGCCCGCTCGACGCGCCGGTCGGCGTCTGCGATGGCGGCGGCAGCGGCCAGCGCATCGTCGGCCTCGTGCTCGACCATTGCCCACGTCGTGACCCCCATGGCGTCCAGCGCCTCCTCGACCATCGGGATCTGCGCCAACAGTTCCGGCGGCATGCCGGCGCTCGTCTTGTAGCCGGGCCACAGGTCGTTGCGGAAGCTCTCGATGACGTGGTCACTGGCCACTCCGACATGGGTAGCTCCGTCGGAGAACAACGCCAGCGTGGACCGCAGCACACCGATGGACGCAGCAAATTGCTTGGCGTCGGGCCGGCGCGCGGCCCGGCCATAGGCCTGGCGGAACAGCTCGTACGTGCCGTCGACGAGGTGGACCTGCACCGTCAGTCCGTGCTCTTGGCCAGCGAGGGAATGATGCGGTTCCACACCGAGCCGTTCTCGAAACCGAACGCCCACAGTGACACGCCGCGGAAGTCTGCCTCGCGAGCGATCTCGAGCCGCAGCTGGGCGCCGGTGCCGTCCACGTAGTGCACCTCACGGGTCTGCTTGCAGGACTGGCCGCCGCCGCGCAGCTTGACGCGATATGTGAACGAGTACTCGCCCGTGTTCTCGTTGTACACGGGCTTGGCCTTGCGCTTCTCGATCAGTGCGTCGAGCGTGCGGATGTTGACCGTGGTGCGCCCGATGCTGGGATCGTTCTCCGGGCACGTGCCCTCGACGCCGATTGGCCAGTTGTAGCCGTAGAGGGGCAGTCCCAGCACCAGCTTCGACGGGTCGCCGCTGGCCTCGGCCGTGCCCTGCACAGCGCGCTCCACCCACCGGAGCGGGGCGACCGGCCCTGGCTCGTCGGTGGAGTAGTCGTAAGCCAGCACCCGGATGCGATCGACCATCGGCGTGATGGCGGCGTAGTCGTACACCCAGTAGCCGCTGTCGTCGGTCTGGCCGTCGTCGTACACGGGTGGGATGCTCACGGTGAGTGTCTTGTCGTTGCCGTGCAGCTTGCCCGAGAGCTCGTCGATGAACGCCACCCAGCTCGGCCGCGTCGTGTCCCATGTGCCTTTGCCGTCGGCGAACGCGAACTGCTCGTAGTCGATGTCGACCCCGTCGAACTCGCCCTCCTCGACGAAGGCCACGATGGCGTCCACGTGGCGTCGGCGCTGGTCGTCGTTCGACAGGATGTTGGCCATCTCACCCGCCGGCAACTTGTCGATGATCGACGGCACGATTCGGACGCCCTCGAGCCGGGCCGTTCGCAGGAATGCCGCCGTCGCCCTGTCGGGCGAGTTGGGATCCGCCTCGATGGTCTCCACACCCGTGGCCTGGTACCAGAACGGCGAGACTTCGCTGAAGTAGTCGGCGCGCAGGCGCAGCTCGGGGGTGGAGTGTTCGAGTGCCCAGTACGGGGCCCAGCCGTGCAGCTCGAGCAGCTCGGGGGCGGGCTCGATGGCGGTCTCGGAGTCGTCGCGGATCCCGAAGTACCAGAACGCAGCGCCGGCAACGGCCAGGACGACAACGAGCGCACCCACCCGCCGGATGGCGTACCGGGACCCGACTCGAGGCTGGAACGTGCCCGCCGCTGGAGTCGGTTCGCGGTGTGGCGGCGACTGGGGCGGATACTCGGCCCTGCGCCAGGCGTCGGACCCCGGATCTCGCCGTGACCCCTGGCGGGACGGGTCGTGGTCGCTCATTGCTCACCGTGGGTGCTGCGCCCCCACACCCCATCCCCGTGCGCCCCGCTGGCGCTCGGTCGCCCGGTGAGCTCGCTGCGCTCGCTCATCGCCTGAACATTCGTCGCAGCGTCGCGAGGTCCACGGGGGAGAGGGAAGACATGATCACGCGGCCCTGCCGCTGGGGGATGTCCACCAGGTTCGGCACCGCCAGGACCGTACAGCCCGCGGCGTTCGCCGAGTCGGCGCCCGTCGGGGAATCCTCGATGGCGATGCAATCCGCCGGGTCCACACCGAGCAACGAAGCCGCCTTCAGATAGGGCTCCGGATGGGGCTTGCCGTTGGCCACCTGATCGCCGGCGACGACGGCCTGGAACAAGGCTTCGGGCAGCAACGCGACGATGTGATCAACGAGCCGGCGCCACGACATCGTGACAAGTGCGCACGGCACGCCGGCCGTCGCCAACTCGTCCAGCAACCCGAGCGCACCCGGGCGCCAGACCGGGTCGTCGCCGACACCTGAGAGCACGTTGTCGATCAGCCCCTCCACGAGCGGGACGGGCTCCAGGTCCACGCCCCCTACCCGCCGGATGTATCGGGCGGCGTCGAGCAGGTCGCTGCCGACGATGCTTCTGGCGTGGTCGTCAGACCAGGTGCCGCCGTGAGCGCCGACGAGCGCGTACTCCGCCTTGATCCACAGCGGCTCGGTGTCGATCAGCGTGCCGTCGAGATCCCACAGCACCGCCGCCGGTGGGACCGGACGGTCGGGCGGCCTCATTCCTGGACGAGCTCGATCAAGGTGCCGAAGGATCCCTTCGGGTGGATGAACGCCACAGTCGTGCCCCGGCTCCCCGGGCGGGGGGCTTGGTCGATCGGGGTGGCGCCTGCGGCGACCATCGACTCCAGGGCCTCGGCGCAGTCATCGACGCGATAGGCGATGTGGTGCAAACCCTCGCCCCGCTTCTCGATGGCCTTGGCGACAGGGGAGTCCGCACTGGTCGGGGTGAGCAGCTGGATGTAGCTCTCGGCCACCTTCAGCAGCGCCTCCTCGACGCCATCGCTCTCCACGATCTCGCGGTGATCCACCGTGGCGCCGAAGGCCCGCTGATAGTAGGCGACGGCCGCTTCGAGGTCGCGTACGGCGATGGCGACGTGGTCGATCTCGGTCAACAACATCCACCCATTCTCGCAGGACCCGGCCGTCCTCCCGAACGGGAGGGGGTGGGTCAGTCGAGGACGGGCTGGAGCTGGTAGCCGATCACCTCGACGGCGTCGCCGTACTGCTCGTCGAGGCTCGCCTCGAACTCGGGGTCGGGAGCGAGGAGGACGACCTCGACGACGTTCCGTTCAACTGCCACGCCCGTGGCGTCGATGTCGCCGCGGTTGTCGAAGTAGAGGTCCTGGGAACGCTCGATGAGCTCGGCCTCGGTGTAGCGCACCGGGACAATGCAAAGCGGACCGTCGTAGACCGCTCGGATCGCCGTCTCAGCGTCGTCGACATCGCCGGTGACGGCGACGTTGAGCACGAACGGTTCGCGAGCGAACCAGATCCCACCCAGGCCGTCGACGATGGCCGTGCCCTCCTCGCCTGGCTCCGGGTCGATGTCGTTTGCCGCGTTCGCCAGATCCTCCTCGGTGGCCGCTGGCCAACCGCCCTCGGGTTCGTCACACGGCGTGGAGTCGTCGCGCTCCGGTTCCTCGGGGAAGTCGCTGTCCTTCACCGGGCGAGCCGGCTCCGTCAGCGTGAACGTGTTGGCATCGCGGTCGTACGTGCCGACGACGACGTAGTCGCCCCACCGTGCCGTCGTTGGTTCCTCCGCATCCTCGCCGCCCTCGTACGTCACGTCATCCCAGTTCCAGTTGGTGATGTCGATCCCCCCGCACTGCGGCGGGTATGAGTCGCCCGAGCCGAAGCAGAGCTGCGGTCCGTGGCTGTCGTCCTCGAGCACGAACCCGGCCGCCCGGTACTCGCTGTCCTCCGTGCCGGCTTCGGTCGTGCCGGGTTCTGCTGTGCCGGGATTCGTCGGCGCCGGCGTGCTCGGTGGTACGGAGCCGGGGCCAGGGTCGGGATCCTCGCCGGGGGCGATCGCGACGAGACCCGTGACTGTGACTTGTACGGCATCGCCGTACCGCTCCGAGAGCCGGCGCTCCAGTTCGGCGTTCGAGGCGACCAGCTCCACGATGACCTGGCCGGTGACGACGTCAGGGAAAATTCCTGTCATCTCCTCCGGCCAAGTCGTCGTGATCTGGTCCTGAATTCGCACCAGCTCGGCGTAAGTCCGTTCGCTCGGGATCAGGCATAGTGGACCGTCGTAGAACTCGCGGATGTCGGCGTCGGCAGCGGCGGCGTCGCCGACGATGCGGACGTTGAGAACGCGCGGGTTCGAGCCCAACCAGAGACCTCCGAACCCGTCGATCGTCTGGTCGCCGCGGGTCGTGCCCGTCGGATCATCGGGTACCTGACGGACCTGGAGGCGCGAAGCCGCCTCGGATACCTGCGGCTCGCTGACCTGCGGCCAGCCGCCAGGTGGCTCGTCACATGGGGTGGGGAACTCGGCGTCGTCCGATGCCTGCGTGTAGTCGCCGGGCTGCGCCTCGCGTGCTGGCTGAGACAGCGTGAACGTCTGCGCCTCTCGGTCGTAGGTGCCGACGACCACATACTCACCCCAGCGAGTGCCGCTAGCCCGCTCCGATGCCAGCCCCTGCCAGTCCCAGTTCGTGATATCGAGACCGCCGCACTGGGGTGGATACGAGTCGAGGATCACTCCGAGGCACAGTTGCGGGCCATGGTCCTGGCTCTCCAGCACCGTCGCCGTCGCGCGATAGATCTGATCGTCGCCCCCGACTGTCGGCGGCACTGAGCCGTCGGGCGTCCCGGCGACCACAGTGCGTGGGTCGAGCGGTGCCAGCTCGGGCGAGTCCTCGCTGTCGAAGGTCGCCACGAAGATGCCGGCTGCCGTCAGGCCGACGAGAGCTGCGGCGGCGACACCGGTCAGCCAGGCACGCTTGCGCCCCGCTGACGGCGTCACCGTGACGTCGCCGAGTCCAGGCGGGTCGGCATCGATGCCATCGGTGGCGGCGTCGAGCCCGGCACGCAGCCGGGCGATCAGGGGATCGTGTTCGTCGTTCATCGGTCGGTCTCCAGTTCGGCGCGCAGTTGGTCGAGTCCTCGCTTAGCGTGAGACCGCACGGTCGATCGCTGGCAGCCGAGTGACTCGGCGATCGAGGTCTCGTCCCAGTCGGCCCAGTACCGCAGCACGAGGACTGCTCGTTGATCGTGTGGTAGGCGTGCGAGTGCTGCCAACAGCTCCGGATCGATGCCGGTGGCGACATCGGCCGATGACTCTTCGCGGTCGGCGTTCGTGCGCTCGCGCCACTTGCGCCGTGCCGAGGAGCGATGCGACTCGCGAGCCAGGTTGACGACCGTGCGGCGCAGGTAGCCCTCGGGATTGTCGAGCAGTGCGAAGCGTGACTGGATGCGAATGAACGCGTCCTGGGCGAGCTCCTCGCCCCGGGCGCGGTCGCCAACCAACGCCGTCGCCCATCGCGCCGCGTCGTGCCACCGTTGCCGGTAGAAGTCGGCGAACGGCTCGGCTTCTGAGCCGTCAGGACTCGGGGTCATCTCGGCCATCATGTGCCTTCCCACACCCCACCTGATGCCACCGGTGTCCTGCACCGTTGCAAACATGGCCCTCCAGCATCTGTGTCACGACAAACGACCGAAGTCGGCGTTTGTCGTGACACAGACCTCGGGGCGAGCGGCCGGCCGGGCCTGTGTGGGATGGGTGGGACGTGGGTCGGTCGGCGTTCAGGTGCTGTGGCGGCGGAAGACGGTGATCTTGTCCTCGCCGATCTGCGCCCGACGTTCGGCATCGTCGATGCCGAGACC
>JACDHN010000017.1 GCA_013821025.1 Acidimicrobiia bacterium
TCCACACCGTCGGGCCTGTCTGGCACGGCGGCGATCGCGACGAGCCCCAACTCCTGGCGTCGTGCTATCGCCGCTCGCTGGAAGTGGCCGCCGACATCGGAGCCCGTTCGGTCGCCTTCCCTGCCATCTCAACCGGCGTGTACGGCTACCCGCCCGAACCCGCTGCCCGCGTCGCCATCACCACATGTCTCTCCACGCCGACCGACGTGGAGCTGGTCCGGTTCATCGCCTTCAACGACGCTGCCCGAGCGGCACTCGACGAGGCCCTCAAGCTGGCGACGACGAAACATCACGACGACACCGAAACCGACTGAAACAGGGCCGGGCGTCGTCGACGTGCGATGCGGCTCGTTCGGGTCGCGGATGACGGCGTGCGGTCCCGGCCGGCGGTCGCACGAGGTGAGAATCGCGCCATAGGGTCGAGCGGATGACCGGTCTCGCTGTCGCGCTGGGCGTGCTCGCCGTCGTTGCCATCGTCGCTGCGGTGCTCGGCCGACGGCAGCTCGCCGCCGAACATTTAGCTGTCGCAGCAGCGAAAGAGCGATTGGACGAGCGAGCTGGCGAACTTGTCGCCGTCCAGGCGGCACGCTCGGACGCCGACGACGCCCGATCCGAAGCGGAGGCGCGGGCGACCGACGCCGAGCAGCGAGCCAGTGCCGCCGACGAGCGGGCCGTGGCCGACGAGGCGCGGGCGAACACGGCCGAGCAACAGGCGAGAGCGGCCGACGCGCTGGCGGCTGACGCCGACTTGCGAGCGAAGGCGGCGGATGAGCGGGCCTCGACCTTCGAGGCGGGCGCCGCGTCGGCGCAGGAGCGGGCGAAGGCGGCAGAGGACGCCACGACCTCGGCAGAGGAACGAGCTCGCGGCGCCGAGCAGCGGGCAGCCGACGCCGAAACCGCCCGGGAGGCAGCGCAGCGGAACGCCGACGCGGCAAGCACGGCTGCTCAGCTCGCCGAGGAGCGTGCGGTGACGGCCGAGGCGCGGGCGACCGACGCACAAGACGACGTGGCCGAGCCGACGGGGCACGGGCTCGATCCGCAGTTGATGTGGACGCTCGAGCAGATGCGCAGCGAGCGGACGTGGCGGCAGAGCGTGGCCGTCGGCAACGAGAACGCCTCCGTGTTCGACGGGGCCACCGATCCGCTGCTCGAAGCGCTGCAGGTCGAGCTGGACGCACTGCGCGAGGAGGTCGGCGCCGTCATCGATCTCGACACCGAGCTCCCGGACCATGTCAGCGCCGGCGCATCCGTGCTCATGCTGCGCCTCGCTCAGGAACTGCTGGCGGGAGTGGTGCACCGCAGCGAGGAGACCACGCTCCGCATCCACGCCGATGACCGCGATGTGCTGGTGACGGTGCAGTCGGTCGATGAAGCAGGACGCCCCGTCGAGCCGGGTCAGCTGCTGGACTCAGCGTCGACGGTGGTCGAACCGATCGACGGTGGTGTTCGCATCCGCAACGTGATCACCGAGGGCTGATACGGCGTTGCGTCGGCCTCGGCCTCCAGCGTGGACGGTCGTGTCGTGACCAGTCACCGGCGCCCGCTATCGCAGGGCCGTCAGGCCGCCGTCGACGACGAGGGTCTGACCGGTGATGTACGCAGACTCATCGGACAGCAGGAAGAGTGCCGCATAGGCCGTCTCCCACGCCGTGCCCTGGCGGCCGAGCGGCACCGGCGTGCGCGCCCTGGACGGACGGCCAGCAGAAGCGATGCGGCCGAGCGGCGTGTCCATCAGGCCGGGGGCGACGACGTTGACCCGGATCCGCCGGCGCTCTCCTTCGAGGGCGACGTGGCGCATCAACCCGCCGAGAGCGGCTTTGGAGGCGTCGTAGGCGGGCATGCGGCTGCCGGGTTTGATGCCGGCCACCGACGAGACGAAGACGATGGATCCACCGTCTTCGAGCACCGGCAAGGCGGCACGGGCGGTGAGCATGGCGCCGCGCAGGTTGACGCTCAGCACCTGGTCCCACACATCCGCAGTCGACTGCTCGAGCCCGGCTCCGGCGCCGATCCCAACGTTGTAGACGACTCCATCGAGCCCGCCGAGCGCTTCCCGGGCGGCGACAACCATCGCCTCGATCTCGTCCGGCACGGCGACATCCGCCATCAGGATCGTGGCGCGGCCACCGTCCTCAGTGATCGTCGCGACCGTGCCGGACACCGATTCCCGGTCGCGGTCGGCTGCGGCGATGGCCGCTCCCTCCCGGGCGCACAGGATCGAGATCGCCCGACCGTTGCCGATCGGCGGGTCGGGCAGGGAATGGCTGTCCTGGCCGGCGCCGACGACGAGGAGGTGTCGGCCTTCGAGGCGCCCTCGGCCTGGCGCCGCACCGACCGACTCGGCGGCCAGTGTCCGTGCGCCGTCGACGTCCGCACCCTCGGCCGGCTCACCCATTCCTGCCGGCCTCCGCTGCGTCTGGTTCCTCGATCTCGACCCCGAAGGTCTCCAAGAACCGGCAGACAGCCATGTAGTAGCCGACGGTCATCGTCAACTCCTGCAGTTGCTGCAGCGACAGATGCTCGTGCAGCGGGCCGAAGGTCTCGTCACCGGCCCGCACGTTGGCGACGACGTCGTCGGTGAACCGCATCACCAGCCGTTGCTGTTCGTCGAACGCCGGGTCCTGTGGTCCGGCATGGATGGCGTCGATCAGCTCGTCGCTCATCCCGAGCCCGTTGGCGATGGCCGTGTGCTGGTGCACCTCGTAGCCGGCGTCGGACAGTGCCCCGACGCGGATGATGGCGATCTCGCGCAACACCGGGTCGAGCGACGACTTGTAGAGCAGGTACGCGCCGAAGCGGGTGAACGCGGCGAGCAGTCCCTCACCACCTGCCAGCATCGAGAAGATGTTCAGTGGCGGCAGCCGCGAAAGCACTTCCTGGGTATCGGGTGTCAGCGTGGCGGGATCGGGATACGGGATGCGAGCCATCCCGCCATCTTGACCGACGTATCAGTGCTCGGCTCTCAACATCCAGTGGTGGGTGGCTGACCGACGCCGGCGCTCCCGACGAAGGGGCGCAACTCGTCGGCGGTGACGGCATAGGCCCTCGAGTCGATGGCCGTCGAGGCTGCGAACACCATGCCGAGCAGCGCCCCATCAGGACCGACCACCGGGGCGCCACTGTCACCTCGCCCCACGCCGGCGGCGAGCACCAAGGCGCGACGCCGATAGGTCGTATCGTCGCGCGGCTCCTCGATGGCGGCGTCGACGATATTGCTCACGACGGCCGGCCGCCCGGCAACGGTCGCCGGACCGGTGGCTGGTTCATCGGCGAAACGCACGGCGGGACCGGGCACCTCGACGGCGATCAAGGCGGCATCGATGCGATGGTCGATGGCCACGACCTTGCCTGGAACTCCGTCGACCGACACCGCCGACGTCCTGCGCAGCACGTGGGCGACGGTGAGCACCAGCCCGTCACCGACGACGAGTCCGGTGGCCAGCTCATCGGCCAGCGAGCATCCCGACGCCCGCACCGAGACTGAGCGAGGCGGCAGACGAGCACCATCGTCGCCGCATCCGGCGACCACCGTGAGCGCCAGGCCGAAGGCGAGGAGTGCCGGTGTCACCGCCGCCTCGGCGGCGCCGTGGTGCTGCGCTCGATGAGGTGCGGCGTGGTGAGGATCAGCTCCGTCGCGCCCCGTTTCCCATCGATGCGGTCCGCCAGGAGACCGAGCGCTTTACGCCCCATCTCCTCGCGAGGCTGATCGACGGTAGTGAGCGAGATGTGGCCGAGATGGGCAAAGAAGGTGTTGTCATAGCCGACCACCGACACGCTCTCAGGCACGTCGTGGCCGGCCCGTTCGAGCGCATCGATGGCGCCGACCGCCACGAGGTCGTTGGCTGCGAACACAGCAGTCGGCATCGCTCGTCTGCCCACCAAGGCGTCGACTGCCTGCGTTCCGGCGCGCTCGGTGAAGTCTCCTGCCAACACCTCGACGAATCGTTCGAGACCCGACCTCGTCATCGCCCTGCGATACCCGTGCCGGCGGGGACCGGCTCCCGCTCCCCTGCCGCCATCGATATGGACGATGCGGCGGTGGCCGAGAGCAGCGAGGTGGTCGACGGCGAGCTGGGCACCTCTGCGCTCGTCGGTCATCACACAGTCCACACCGTCGGCCCTCACGGCGCGACCGACGACCACGACCGGAACCCTCGCCCCCACTGCGACGATCGCACTCGATGGCAGCCGGGGACTGAGCAAGACGATGCCATCGGGACGGTACTCGAGGAACCCATCCAAGGCCACTTGCTCGGAGCCGTGCTGGTTGCTGCCTGCACCCAACAAGAGCAGGTAACCCATCGACTCCGCCTCGCTGGCCAAGCCGTCGAACGCTTCGGCGAAGAACGGGTTGTGCAGATCGTTGATCAACACTGCCACTACGCCCGATTGCCGGCTCGCCAGCCCTCGCGCCATGGCGTTTGGCGAGTAGCCGAGCTCGGCCGCGGCACCGAGCACACGGGAACGACGTTCGGCGCTCACATGCGGGCTGCCCCGCATCACGAGCGAGACGAGTGACCGCGAGACGCCGGCACGCCGGGCGACATCCTCCATCGTGGTATGTGCCACTGATGAATCAGTGAAGCACGTGCGGCACGTACGAACAATAGAGCGCTCCAACAATCGTGGCAGGAGCTTGACAGATCCCGAGAGTGCGAGCACGATGAAGATGACATGGAGCGCTCCAAAATGATGGAGGAACCGGTTATGACTGCGTTCGATGCCCGGATCGGTGCTGGCCCCATCTCATGGGGGGTCTGCGAGGTTCCCGGCTGGGGTGCCATGCTTCCCGCCGAACGGGTGCTGGCGGAGATGGCGGCGCTGGACATCACTGCCACGGAGCTGGGCGCGCCGGGTTTCCTTCCGCGCCGGCCCGATGAGCTGCGATCAGTGCTCGATCGTCACGGCATCCGCTTGATCGGTGGCTTCGTCCCGCTCGTGCTGCACAATCGTGAGCACCGGGCAGCGACACTCGCCGACGCCCGGTCGAACGCCGAGCTACTCGCAGCCGCCGGAGCATCGGTGTTGGTCTCGGCAGCTGTCGTCGATCTGAGCTGGTCCAGACGCCTGGCGCTGTCATCGACGCAGTGGGACCACCTACTGGGAATGCTCGACGAGCTCACAGAACTGTGCGCTGACCACGGTCTGCTTCACGCCCTTCACCCGCACGTCGGCACGCTCATCGAGACAGGCGGTGATGTGCGCACGGTGCTGGATCGATCTTCTGTCGAGTGGTGCCTCGACACCGGGCACCTGCTCATCGGCGGATACGACCCTGCGACGTTCGCAGCCGACGCCGCTGGGCGTGTCGTCCACACCCATCTCAAAGACGTCCGCCTCGATCTCGCCGAGCAGGTCGGTCGCGGCGACGTTGCGCTCATCGACGCCGTACGCCGTGGCCTGTTCTGTCCTCTGGGGCGGGGTGACGCTCCTGTGGCGGCTACCGTCGAGCAACTCGAGCGAGATCAGTATCGGGGGTGGTACGTGCTCGAGCAGGACATCGATCTCGGTGGTGACGTACCACCACAGGGGGAAGGGCCAATTCTCGACGCTCGACAGAGCGTGACGTTCCTGCGCAAGGTGTTGGCCGGCCAGCGAGCCGACTGATGATGACGATCGATACCGCGGCGCGTGCGCCGCACAACCCATAGGGGGAAACCATGAAGACAAGGCTCCGTGTAGCCGGCGCGATCATCGCCGTCGGCGCGCTCATGCTGACAGCATGCGGGGACGACGAGGGTGGTGGCGACACCGCAGTGGACGACACCAACGCCGGCACCAGTGCCGGCAGTGGCGGCACCGGTGGTGACGACACCGTCGACCTCACCCAGGCCGGCGACGTCACGATCGAGGTCGTGACCCACGGCCAGGCCTCCGATCCGTTCTGGTCGGTGTTCAAGAACGGCGTCGACGCCGCGGCCGAGAAGATGGGCGCCACGGCCAACTACAGCGCACCCGATACCTTCGACATGGTCGCCATGGCCCAGCTCATCGATGCCGCCGTAGCCAAGAACCCCGACGGCCTGGTGGTCTCGGTGCCCGACTTCCCGGCGCTGCAGGACTCGCTCGCCGCAGCCAACGAAGCCGGGATCCCGATCATCACCGTGAACTCGGGATCGGACAACTACCAGGAGATCGGCGCCCTGACCCACGTCGGCCAGGACGAAACGGTCGCCGGGCGGGGTGCTGGCGCCAGGATGGCCGAGGATGGCGCCACGAAGGTGATCTGCATCAACCAGGAGGTCGGCAACGCAGGTCTCGACGCCCGCTGCAACGGCGCCAAAGAGGCCATCGAGGAAGCCGGTGGTTCCCTCGAAGTCGTCCAGGTCGACCTGAACGACGCCGCCGGCGCTCAGAGCACAATCGAGTCGACGCTGCAGGCCGACGCCGAGATCGACGGTGTGCTGGCCCTCGGCCCGACCGGTGCCGGACCGGCTCTCGCCGCGCTGCAGGGGCTCAACAAGGCCGGTGACGTGCAGCTGGCGACGTTCGACATCAACACCGAGGTGATCGATGCCATCGCCGCCGGCGACATGTCGTTCGCCATCGACCAGCAGCAGTACCTGCAGGGGTACCTGCCGATCGTGTTCCTGACGCTCAACAAGCAGAACCTCAACACCGTCGGTGGTGGTCAGCCGATACTGACAGGCCCGGGTTTCGTCACTGCCGACAACGCCGAGCAGATCAAGGAGCTGGCCGCAGCAGGGACCAGGTAGAACCACGAGACGACATCGAACCGCTGCTGTTCGGGGAGGGCTCGCCCTCCCCGGACCGGCGAGATGGGGGTAACGACATGGGGATGCCGACATGACGACGGCAACGGCGCCGACACCAACGGTCGCCGATGAGGTGCACACCACCGACGAACGGCTGGCCAGGCTGTCACCGTGGAAGCGCCTGCTGGTGCGACCCGAGTTCGGTGCGCTGGCGGGGGCGGTCGTGGTGTGGCTGCTGTTCGCCTGGCAGGCAAAGAGCGTGTGGTTGAGCTGGCAGGGCACCGCCACCTACCTCGACACCTCGGCGGCCTACGGCTTGACGGCCGTGGCAGTCGCCTTGTTGATGATCGGCGGCGAGTTCGACCTGTCTGCGGGTGTCATGACTGGCACGACAGGAATGTTCGCCGCCCTGTTCGCAGTGCACAGCGGGTTGAACCTGTGGCCGGCGATGGGTCTGTCGCTCATCATCGCCCTGTTCATCGGGTTCCTCAACGGCGCGATGGTGGTCAAGTCGGGACTGCCGAGCTTCATCGTCACGCTCGGCACGTTCTTCGCGCTGCGCGGCTTCAACCTCTGGCTGACCCAGCAAGTGACGAACCAGACTCAGGTAACGGGAATCAGCGAGGCATCTGGCTACGACTTCGCCCGCAAGGTGTTCGCCGCCGACATCGTCAGGATCGGTGGCGTCGGGTTCAGGGTCTCGATCCTGTGGTTCCTCGGCATGGTCGCAATCGGCGCCTGGGTGCTGCTGCGAACGAGGGTCGGCAACTGGATCTTCGCCGTCGGCGGCAACCGCGACGCCGCCCGGATGAGTGGCGTGCCCGCCAACGCCACGAAGATCGGGCTGTTCATGACCGTCGCCCTGTGTGGCTGGGTGCACGGCATGGTCGTGTTGATGCAGACCAACCGGTCGAACGTGATCGAAGGCGTCGGTCAAGAGTTCTTCTTCATCATCGCCGCCGTGCTCGGCGGATGCCTACTGACGGGAGGCTTCGGCTCGATCGTCGGCGCCGGACTTGGCTGCCTGATCCTCGGCATGACGGCGCGGGGCATCTCGTTGGCGGGATGGGACAACAACCTGTACTTCCTGTTTCTCGGTGTGATCCTGCTGCTCGCCGCGTTCTCCAACGAGTGGATCCGCCGCTGGGCTCGCACGGCGTCGAGACCCACCGTGAAGGTCCCCGATGTCGCCGAGACCGGCTCGACCGGTGCGACGGGAGGTGGGTGACATGGCTGAGCTGCTCGAGATGCAGCGGCTGTCCAAGTACTTCGGCAACGTCATCGCCCTACACCAGATCACCACGAGCGTCCGCGCCGGCGAGGTGACATGCGTACTCGGCGACAACGGCGCCGGCAAGTCGACGCTGATCAAGATCCTGTCAGGCGTCCACAAGCACGACGAAGGCCATTTCCTGATCGAGGGCCACGACGTCTCGTTCGCCTCACCGCGGGCTGCGAAGGCGGCGGGGATCGCCACGGTCTACCAGGACCTGGCGATGCCACCGCTGATGTCGATCTGGCGGAACTTCTTCCTCGGCTCGGAACCGACAACGGGCTGGGGGCCGCTGCGCCGCCTCGATATCGCCGCCGCCAAGCGGACGGCCGTCGACGAGATGGCGAAGATGGGCATCGATGTCCGCGACCCCGAACAGCCGGTCGGCACGCTCTCTGGCGGCGAGCGGCAGTCGGTCGCCATCGCCCGCGCCGTCTACTTCGGAGCGAAGATACTGATCCTCGACGAGCCAACGGCGGCGCTCGGTGTCAAGCAGTCGGGCGTCGTGCTGAAGTACATCATCGCCGCCCGCGATCGCGGCCTCGGCGTGATCTTCATCACCCACAACCCGCATCACGCCTACCCGGTGGGCGACCGCTTCCTGATCCTCAAGCGCGGCCAGAGCCTCGGAAACTTCGCCAAGAGCGAGATCACGCGCGAGGAGCTGACCCGAATGATGGCCGGCGGAGCCGAGCTGGAAGCGCTGGCGCATGAGATCGAATCGGTGGTGCGCACCGAGGAGGTCACCGCGAGCCAGTGACCGTCATGGCGTTCCCCGGCCACGCCACCTGCAGCCTGCGCAGTATGTGGCCACTCCCTCGCTGGCGCTCGGTCGTTCGCATCGTCGCCGACGTCCTCATATGAGCCGCGCGCCCGAGCTCTTGACCGTCGGGCGGGTCTCGGTCGATCTCTATGCCGACACTGCGGGCGCCGGCTACGAGGACGAGCAGCGGTTCGTGAAGTCGATCGGCGGCAGCCCAACCAACGTGGCCGTCGCCGCCGCCCGCCTCGGCCGTCGTGCGGCGGTGCTGACCAAGGTCGGTACTGATCCGTTCGGCAACTACGTGCTGGCCAAGCTCGCCTCTCGGTGTGGACACCGCGAACGTCGGACGCCACGCCCAGTTGGCGACACCGCTGGCGTTCGCCGCGCTCACACCTCCGGACGACCCGCTGCTGGTGTTCTACCGCAACCCGGCGGCGCCCGACATGCAGCTGACGCCCGACGATGTTGACGACGAGCTGGTGCGTGGCGTCGACGTGCTGTGGGTGGCTGCTTCGTCGATGGCGCAGGAGCCTGCCCGCTCGACGATCCAAGCCATGCTGGCGACGCGGCGGCGAGCGCGCCACACGGTGCTCGACCTCGATTACCGGCCTGCGTTCTGGAACTCACCCGCTGACGCTGTCGATGTGATCGGCGCTGCGGTCGGCGCCGCGACCGTGGCCGTTGGCAACCGCGCAGAGTGCGAGGTGGCTGTCGGCACGGGTGATGCCGACGGGGCGGCGAGGCGCCTGCTCGACCGGGGTGTCGAGTTGGCAATCGTAAAGATGGGCGCCGACGGAGTGCTGGTGGCGACCGCTGACGTCTCGACGGTCGTCCCGCCGATGCGCATCGATGTCGTGTGCGGTCTCGGTGCCGGGGATGCCTTCGGCGGGGCGCTCGTGCACGGGCTGCTGTCGGGATGGTCACCCGAGACGATCGTCACGTACGCCAACGCAGCCGGCGCGTTGGTGGCATCACGGCTGATGTGCGCCGATGCCATGCCCACCGAAGCCGAGATCGGCGCATTGCTGGAAGCGGTGCAGTGACCGTTCTGGTGGCGGCGCCTCCTCGGCGCCGCGTGTGCCTCGTCGCTGGCGCTTCCCTCGGCACGAGTGCTCACGAGGGGATGATCGATCAGTGACCATCTCGGACCGGCAGTACCGGCACTTGACCGATGTCCGGGTGCACGAGCCGGCCTCGATCGCCAAGGCGATGGCGGGGCGCCGACGCCGCGAGCAACTCACACGCGACGGCGCGTTGTTCATCGTCGCCGCCGATCACACGGCGCGTGGCATGGTGGGCCTGCGTTCGGATCCCCGGGCGATGGCGGACCGCCGTTCGATGCTCGACCGTTTGCTGACCGCGCTGGAGAACCCACGTGTCGATGGGGTGCTGGCGAGCGCCGACATCATGGAGGACCTCGTGTTGCTCGGCGCCCTCGAGGATCGGGTGGCCGTCGGCACCATGAACCGCGGCGGCTTGGCCGGCGCCACCTGGGAGCTCGACGATCGATTCACGGCGTACGACACCGACCATCTCGTGACCGCCAACCTCGACGCCGGCAAGATGCTGCTGCGCATCGACGGCGCCGACGACCGCACCGTCCCCACCCTGCACGCCTGCAGCGAGGCGGTCCGAGCGCTCAACGACCGCCAGATGATGGCGATGGTCGAGCCGATCCCCTACACGAAGGATCCGTCCGGCGCCGCCGTGTGGGACGACGATCCCGAGCGCTTGCTGCAGGCTGTCGGCGTCTGCGCGGCGCTCGGCGGATCGTCGGCGTACACCTGGCTCAAGATCCAGGCGACCGCCGACATCGCCGCCGTGGCTGCCATGACGAGCCAACCGCTGCTGCTGCTCGGCGGCGCACCAGGACCCGATCCGGAGGCGACGTTCGCCTCGTGGGAGCGGGCACTGTCCGAGCCGACCGTACGGGGTCTCGTCGTCGGCCGAGCGCTGCTCTACCCGCCCGACGGTGACGTGTCCGCGTCTGTCGACCGCGCCGCCGACCTGTTGTCGCACGCCGCCTCTGGGCGACCGAGTTGACGACCACGGCTGCACATCCCTGGCATCGGCGCGCCGGATCGGCAACCGGAGTCGACGGCGTATCGGTCGATGTGACCCCGGTCGATGCCGGTTGGGCCTACAGCGGGCTGCTCGTGCGCTCGCTGGCCGCCGGCGAGCGGGTCGAGTTCTCGACTGGCACCACGGAGATGGCCGTGATCCCGCTTGCTGGAGCGCTGCGGGTGGAGGTGGAATCTCACCGTTTCGACCTGGCCGGCCGGGCGTCGGTGTTCGAGCGGGTCAGCGACTGGGCGTACGTCCCGATCGACGCCGAGGTGCGGCTGACTGCGCCTGGCGCCGCCGAGGTTGCCCTGCCCTCAGCCGTCGCCACCACGCGATTCGAGCCGGCCTACGTGGCTGCTGGCGACGTTGCCGTCGAGGTGAGGGGGGCAGGACCTGCGACGCGACAGGTGACCAACTTCATGTCGCCGGAGCGTTTCGCCGATGCCGACAAACTGATGTGCGTCGAACTGCTGACGCCCGACGGCAACTGGTCGAGCTACCCGCCGCACCGTCACGACGACAGCCCGGAGTGCCCGGTGAACAACGAGGAGATCTACTACTTCCGCATCGGGCGAGCCGGCACGACGGAGTACGCCGCAGAGGGGTTCGGCCTGCACCGCACGTACACGCCCGACGGCGAGGTCGACATCAACGTCCGCGTCGGTGACGGCGACGTGTTCCTGATCCCCCGCGGCTACCACGGTCCATGCGTCGCCGCCCCAGGCTACCCGATGTACTACCTCAACGTGCTGGCAGGACCCGGCGGCGAGCGATCGATGGCGTTCTGCGATGACCCGTCGCACCACTGGGTTCGTGAGACCTGGGAGTCGATGGACGTCGACCGGCGCTGCCCGATGACGACCGCCAACGGTGTGTCCCGAGAGCGGAAGGCATGATCGTCCGCCGTCGGAATCTCGGAATCGGCGTCGTCGGCTTCGGCTGGATGGGCAAGGCCCATAGTCGCTCGTACCGTCGCATCCCCGCCTTGTACCCCGAACGCACCGTCGAGCCGTTGCTCGTGATCTGTGCTGATGCTGTCGAGGCCCGCAGGGCAGAGGCCGTCGGTGGGTTCGGGTTCGCCGAGACCACCGACGACTGGCGCAAGGTCGTCGAACACCCCGACGTCGACGCCGTCGTCGTGACGGCTCCGAACATGTTGCACGTCGAGATCGTGACCGCCGCCGCAGCCGCAGGCAAGGCGGTCTTCTGCGAGAAACCCGTCGGCGGCACCCCGGCACAGACCGTCGCAGCGGAGCACGCCGCCCGTCATGTCGTGTCGGGGGTCGGCTACAACTACCGGTGGGCGCCGCTCGTGCAGCACGCTCGATCGGTTATCGGCAACGGAGGCATCGGTCAGATCACGAACTACCGGGGCCGGTTCCTATCGTGCTACGGCAACGACCCACTTGGCGTGCTGTCGTGGCGATTCCTCTCCGATGAGGCAGGCCACGGTGTCAGCACCGACCTACTCAGCCACGCCATCGATCTCGCCATGCACCTGGTGGCGCCGATCACCGAGGTCGTGGGCTTCGGCGAGACGTTTATCGCCCAGCGGCCGCTCCCCCAGCCGGGAGCGGCCACGCATTACGACCACGGCTCTACCGACGATCCCACCGGCAACGTCACGAACGAGGACTGGTTCGGGGCCATGGTGCGCTTCGAGAACGGTGCTGTCGGCACGTTCGAGGCCTCTCGCTCGATGACCGGACCCGAGAGCCAACACGCCTTCGAGGTGTACGGCACGACCGGCTCGATGTCGTGGAACCTCGAGCGGATGAACGAGCTACACCTGTACTTGGCCGGTGACGACCCCGAGAGTGGCTATCGCACCGTGTTCGGCGGCGACCGTTTCCCAGATCACGGCGCCTTCGTGCCGGGGCGGGCCAACGGCATCGGTTTCGAGGATCTCGTCACCATCGAGGACCATCACTTCGCCACCGCCGTCGCCGAGGATCGACCGTTCGACCCCGGCCTGGACGCTGCCGTGCGGTACGTGTCGGTACAGGACGCCTTGCTGCGCTCGTGGGAGAGCCGCCGGTGGGAGCGCGTGTGCGACCTGAGGATCGACTGAATGAAGACTGTCCGGGTCACGACTGCCGAGGCCGTCGTCCGCTTCGTGGTCGCCCAACGCACCGTCATCGACGGCGTTGAAGCGCCCTTGGTGCCTGGTGCCTTCGCCATCTTCGGGCATGGCAACGTCACCTGTCTCGGCCCCGCCCTCCACGCCGCCGGCGACGAGTTGCCGACGTGGCGTGGCCAGAACGAGCAGGGCATGGCGCTGGCTGCCATCGCGTACGCGAAGGCGATGCGCCGCCGCCAGTTCATGTTGGTGACGAGCTCGATCGGGCCTGGTGCGCTCAACATGGTGACGGCCGCTGGGGTGGCGATGGCCAACCGCCTGCCGGTGCTGCTGTTGGCCGGTGACACGTTCCAGAGCCGGCTGCCCGATCCTGTGCTTCAGCAGATCGAGCGCTACGGCGACCCGTCGGCGACCGCCAACGACGCCTTCCGGCCGGTCGTTCGGTACTGGGATCGCATCACCCGTCCCGAACAGCTCCTCGCCTCACTGCCCCAAGCCATCGCCACGCTGCTCGATCCTGCCGATTGCGGCCCGGCGTTTCTGGCGCTGCCCCAGGACGTCCAGGCGGAGGCGTTCGACTTCCCGGTCCGTTTCTTCGAGCCGCGGCTGCACGAGATCGCCCGCCCCCGGCCTGATCAGGGCCAGGTGGCCGCGGCCGTTGAAGCGTTGCGTGCG
Source organism: Acidimicrobiia bacterium (assembly GCA_013821025.1). Lineage (GTDB taxonomy): Bacteria > Actinomycetota > Acidimicrobiia > Acidimicrobiales > Ilumatobacteraceae > JACDHN01. The sequence goes on from JACDHN010000017.1 coordinate 13,572, forward strand.
GCGAGCAACCCGTTGATCATCGCCGGTGGAGGTGTTCACTACTCGCTCGCCGAGGACGAGCTGGCCGCCTTCGCCGAGCGCCACGGCATCCCCGTCGTGGAGACCGTGGCCGGCAAGTCGTCGTTGCGATACGACCATCCGTGCTTTGCAGGACCGATCGGCGTGATCGGTTGTGACTCCGCCAACCGGCTGGCCGGCGAAGCGGACGCGGTGCTGGCCGTCGGCACCCGCCTGGCGGACTTCACCACCGGATCGTGGACCGTGTTTCAGAACGATGAGCTGCGGCTGATCGGCGTCAACACCGCTCGATTCGACGCCGGCAAGCACCTGGCCCTGCCCGTGCTGGGCGACGCCAGGGAGTCGCTCGCCGAGCTCGACGCCGTACTCGGCGAGTGGGCCGCCCCAGCTTCGTGGACGGATCGAATCGCTACCGAGGTGGAGACGTACTGGAGCTACATCGACGGCCTGGCGCGGCCAGCCACGGAGTCGAACGCAACACCGACGTACGCCCAGGTCGTCGGCGCCGTGTCCCGGCTGGCCGAACCAGACGACTACGCGCTGACAGCAGCGGGTGGCTTTCCCGGCGAGCTCAACAACGGCTGGCGTTCACGCCAAGTCGCCACATTCGACTGTGAGTACGGGTTCTCGTGCATGGGCTACGAGATCAGCG
>JACDHN010000454.1 GCA_013821025.1 Acidimicrobiia bacterium
GGCTCTGCTCATCGCCCACCGGGCTCCACCGACGTCGGAGATGTTGGTGCCACAACGTCAGCGTACGTCTGGGGCCTGAGCGACCGCGCCTCGTTCTCAGCAGAGTGCACCAGGTGCCACGATGGGTCCATGGGAACCGTCGTCTTCTTCCACGCCCATCCCGACGACGAGGCACTGACGACGGGCGGATCGATGGCCAGGGCCGCCGCCGAGGGACACCGGGTCGTGCACGTGATCGCCACGAACGGGGAGCTCGGCGAGGCGCCCGACGACCTTGCCGCCGGCGAGACGCTCGTCGACCGCCGTCGCGCCGAGACCGAGCGGTCGGCGGCGATCCTCGGCGTTCACCGTCTGGAGTGGCTCGGCTATCACGATTCGGGGATGACCGGCTGGGAACAGAATGAGCGGCCCGACAGCTTCTGGCGAGCCGACGTCGACACCGCCGCGACCCGTCTCGTCCATGTGCTGCGGGCCGAACGGGCCGACGTGCTGGTCGCCTACGACTGGCACGGCGGCTACGGCCATCCCGACCACATCCAGGTTCACCGCGTGGGACTGCGGGCTGCCGAGCTGGCCGGCGCGGTTCGAGTGCTGGAGGTCACGTACAACCGTGACGCCATCCTGGCCGGCATGGCCGAGCCCGATGGCGACGACGGCCCCGACTTCGACCCGAGCGGCCCAGCCGACGATGGCAACCCGTTCGGCACACCCGAAGCCGAATTGCACCTTGCCGTCGACGTGGCGCCGTACGTCACGCTCAAGCACCATTCGATCGCCTGCCACGCCAGCCAGGTCACCGATACCGCTTACTTCGTGGACATGCCCCCCGCCAAGTTCGCGCTCTGGTTCTCGACCGAGTGGTACATCGAGCCCGACGCCCCACCGGGCCTCCGTCCTGGCTGGCTGTTCGAATAGCCACGGCGGGCGCTCCAGCGCCCTCGCCAGCAGCGTCGTTCAGAGGTGAGGACCCGATTCGGCACGGCGGGCGCTCCAGCGCCCTCGCCGGCCGCATCATGAAGGGAGGGTCCGCATCGCTGTCATACCCCCTCGGTACGGTCGCGGTCGATGCCGCTCGCCGTCCGCACCTACACCTGCCAGGTCACCTGGCGAGACAACGGTATGCACGTGTGGGCCTGGGACGGCGAGCGCCCTGCGCCGGCCGGCTGGCTGCTCCGTCGAGTGCGCCCGCCCGGTGCAAGGTCGTCGTCCGCGACAAGCGACCTCACCCGTCTCACCATCGATGTCCATGGCGCGCCAAGGACCTCGGCGTCGTCGGTGCGGCTCGACGTGGCGAGCGCCGTCTCCTGGCTCGGTGCCCACCTCGGCGACACCGAACACGAGACGTCCGAGTCAGCCATCTGGTTCGGTCAGGTAGGCGTCTTGGCGGCCCGGCTCGTCAACGCCGGTCGATTCCTGCCCGTCGTGACCACCGAACACGAACGCCTCGTCGCCCGCTGGGTCCCGGCGCTCGACACGCCGCTCATGGCGGCTGTCGAGGCGCTGCAACGCGCAGCACCGGGTGTGTGCCACGACGGTGAACCGGGCGCCACCCGCAGCATCGTCGATCGCTTCGTCGACGCCCTGTGCCGTCATCAGCTGCGAGAATCGGGTTGGCATCCGCATGCGCCCGGTCGCGACGCCGCCAATCGGGCACGAGTCGACGTGTTCCGGGCCCTCGGCACGAGCGACCCCGGCATCACCACGAGCCACCAGCGCGCCGTCCGCTGCCTGGGTGCATCTCTCGACCGGACCCGTCGGCGCAGTTCTGGCGAGCCCGTGGTCCTGCCTCGCCTACGGCTGCAACCTCCCGACGAGCCGGCCGACGACTGGTGGGTCGAGCTGCAACTCGTCGACGACGCCGACGGCGGGCGTTGGTGCAGCGCCGCCGACGTGTGGTCCCAGACCCCATTGGCTGTCGATCTGGCGGGCGACGTCGAGCACCTCGTCGTGCTCGAGGGAGTGCTACGCGACGCCGTGTCCCTCATCGTCCGCCACGTGCCGGCGCTCGACGAACTGGGCGACGACCACCAACCACATGCCGTGTCGCTCGACCTCGCTGCCACCAGCGCGTTCCTCGATGAGGCGCCAGACCAGTTGCGCGAGATCGATATCGATCTCATCGGGCCCGAGCGGCTGATGCAGGCCACCGTCCGCGTGCATGCTGCGGCACGAGATGGCACCGACGCCCACGACGCCGGCGCCACCCGTGGTCGTCTCGGGCGTCGGGCCGTGGTCGAGTGGACGC
>JACDHN010000164.1 GCA_013821025.1 Acidimicrobiia bacterium
GCTGAGCAGTGCTTGATCGCGCCCGGCCTTGAGGCGGTCGCCCAGGCGGGACGCCAGGCTGGCGATGGTTTCTTCGCCGACGTTGTGGCGGGTGCGGGCGTAGTCCTTGCCGGGGTTGCCGAGCCCAACGATCAACCAGTCGAAGGGCGTGCCACGTTTCACCCGCGGCCAGAGGAGTCGGCGTCGCCGCCGCCTTCTGCACCTTCGGCGCCGGTGCCGGCGGCACCTTCCTCGCCCTCGGCACCTTCCTCGCCCTCGGCACCTTCCTCGCCCTCGGTACCCTCTTCACCCTCGACCGCTTCTTCGACGGCGTCGCTCTCGAGCTCCTCGGCGCGGATGAAGAGCACCGTGACGAGCGCCACGTCGGGGTCGGCGGTGGCGATGACGCCGTCAGGCAGCTCGATGTCGGAGAGGTGGATGACCGTGTCCATCTCCATGCGGCTGACGTCGATGACGATCTCATCGGGGATGTTGCGCGGTGTGGTGACCACTTCGAGGTGGTCCATCGCCGGGTCGACGAGGCCGTTCTGCGAGAGCACGGCCACGGCCTCGCCCTCGAGACGGATCGGCACGTTGACCGTGATCTCCTCGGTCAGGTTGATCTGGATGAAGTCGACGTGGCTGACGAGACGCTTCACTGGATGGCGCTGCAGCTCCTTGACGATGGCCGGGTAGACGGTGCCGTCGACGCTGAGGTCGAGCACGGTGTTCAGACCGGCAGAGCCCGACAGCGCGGAGCGGAGCTCGCGGCGCCCGATCGAGATCGTCAGGGGGTCCATCCCATGTCCGTACAGCACCGCCGGGATCTCGTCAGCGGCGCGCAGGCGCCGGGACGCTGGGCTACCGGTCTGGCGGCCGGACTTGGCGAGCAACACGGTCTCGGACATGGCCTGTCACGCTACCGGCGTGGTCGATCCATCCCGACGCCTGCTCAGACGAGATTCTCGCCGTGGAAGATCTCGCTCACGCTGGTGTCGTCGAACACTGCGGACAGCGCTTCGGCGATCAGCGGGGCCACCGACAGCACCTCGATCTTGGGCAGCTGCTTATCGGCCGGGAGCGGCAATGTGTTCGTCAGCACGACGCGCTCGATCGGGGCGTTCTTCAATCGGTCGACGGCCGGGCCCGACAACACGCCATGGGTGGCCATGGCCCACACCTCGGTGGCACCACGCTCGATCAGCAGGTCGGCGGCCGACGTGATGGTGCCGGCGGTGTCGATCATGTCGTCGGTCAGCACGCACAGCCGGCCGTCGACATCGCCGAGCACCTCGGAGGCCTCGGCGACGTTGGTCGTGCCTTTTGGGCGGCGCTTGTAGATGAAAGCCAGATCGGCGCCGCAGTCGTCGAGGTGCTGGGCCATGCGCTGGGCCACCTTGATGCGGCCGGCGTCGGGCGACACGATGACTGGGGCCTTGGCCTCGCGGCGCAGGTAGTCCTCGAGCACCGGCATCGCCGTGAGGTGGTCGACGGGGCCCTCGAAGAAACCCTGGATCTGGCCAGAGTGCAGATCGATCGAGATCATCCGCTTGGCGCCAGCCGCCTTGAACAGGTCGGCCACGAGACGTGCCGTGATCGGCTCGCGGCCCTCGGCCTTGCGGTCCTGGCGGGCGTACCCGTAAAACGGGCACACGGCCGTGATGCGCTTGGCCGACGCTCGGTAGGCGGCATCGATCATGATCAACTGCTCCATGATCGAGTCGTTGATCGAATGATCGTCCGTGCCGTAGTGGCTCTGGATGATGAAGACGTCACAGCCGCGCACGCTCTCGCCGAAACGAGGGCGGATCTCGCCGTTGGCGAACTCGACGATGTTCGGGTTACCGAGCTCGAGATCGAGGTGACCGGCAACCTCGTCGGCCAACTCGAGGTGGGTGGTTCCCGAGTAGAGCGCCAGGCGTTTCGTGGTGACCTTCTCCATGGCTAGGCGTCGCCTTCCGGATCGTCGATCCCCGCAGTGTAGAACGCCCCTGTCACGGTGCCGTGGGGCACGTGCGTCCCGCTGCCAAGCCAGGCGAACGGCCCGACGTCGGTGTCGTCACCGATCTCGGCGTCGCGTCCGACGGTGTTGGCAACGATCGCCCGTTCGCCGACGACCGAGTCGGTGAGGCGGGTCTGGGGCCCGATCCTGCTCCCGTTGCCGATGATGGTCGATCCTTCGAGGATGGTGCCGGGGTACAGCGTGACGTCCTGGCCGAGCTGGACGTTGACGTCGACGAACGTCTGACGTGGATCCAGCATGGTGACGCCCGCCAGCAACCAGCGCCGGTTCGTACGCGACCGCAGTTCTCGCTCTGCCAGCGCCAGCTGCCAGCGATCGTTGACTCCCTGGATCTCGGCCTCCGGCGCTTCGACGCAGCCGATGCGGTGACCCATCTCGCCGAGCGCGCCAATGACGTCGGTGAGGTAGTACTCGCCCTGGCTGTTGTGAGGTGAGATGTGGCGTAGCGCCGGCCCCAGCAGGTCGCGACGGAAGGCGTAAATGCTGGTGTTGACCTCCAGGATGTCGAGCTCGTCGTCGTCCGCGTCGCGGTGCTCGACGATGCGCAGCACTCGACCATCGCCGGCACGCACGATGCGGCCGTACCCCGTGGGGTCGGCGAGCACGCTGCACAGCATCGAGGCGGCGTTGCCGTCGGCCACGTGGTCGTTGACGAGTGCCCGCAACGTGGCCGGCTGCAGGAGTGGCGCATCGCCCGGCAGGATCACAACTGTCGACTCGTCATCGAGGTCGTCGCCGGGCAAGGCGCCGAGACCGGTGAGCGCTGCATCGCCGGTGCCGCGCTGATCGAACTGTTCGGCGAACACGACGTTGGCCCATGCCGGCGCTGACTCCTGGACGTGCTTGGTGACCTGCTCGGCCCCTTCACCGACGACGACGACGGTGCGTTCGGGGTTGAGATCGATGAGTGACCAGATGGCGTGCAGCACCAGCGGGCGACCGCAGATGTAGTGCAGCGGCTTGGGCCGGTTGGAGCGCATCCGAGTGCCCTGGCCGGCGGCGAGGACGACGGCTGAGACGCTCATCGAGGACCGCAGTGGTTCGTGATCATGGCTCCGGGGAGAGGAATCGAACCCCTATTCACGGGACCAAAACCCGTTGTCCTACCACTTGAACGACCCCGGAACGGCGTCTGGCCAACGGTAGCGCCTCACCCGTGGAACGAAGTGTTTGCCCGGTAGCGTGCGACCCTCATGGGTTCGCTCGTCAAGAAGCGCCGTAAGCGCATGCGCAAGAAGAAGCACAAGAAGCTGCTTCGCCGCACGCGTCACCAGCGCCGCAAATAGATCGCTTCACGTCATGTCCCGGTTGAGGCCGGGATCACCGTTGCGCCCTCGTCGACCAGTTCGGCGAGGGCGTCATCGCGTGTCCCTTCCACCCACCACGTCGCCCCGCTGCCGGCAAGTGCCGGCTGCGCGCCCGTCATTTCGGCGATGCGGTCGCGCCAGTACCTGAGGCGTGGTTCCACGACGACGGCTGCTGGCTCGAGGTCGTTTGGTCCGGCGAAGCGCGGGCCGCCCAACTCGTCCCAGGCCCTGTACACCGCTGGGGTGGACACCCGCAGCGGTGGTACGACGAGCGTGAGGTCCCGGGTGACGAGTTCCAGCGGGCGCACTACCTCGCCGATGCCGGTCACCCGGGCCCTGCCCCCGACGAGGCAGAATGGCACATCGGCGCCGAGCATCGCGGCGAGATCGAGGTCGGTGATCCCGGCCCAGCGCAGGATCGCGGCGGCGTCGCTGGATCCTCCACCGAGCCCGCCTCCGGATGGGATGCGCTTTGTCAGGTGGACGGCCGCCTGCCTGCCCACGTGGCGCAGAGCACGCATGACGAGGTTGGAAGCACCCTTCGGCACCGCCCGTGCGTACGGACCGTCGACGGTGAGCCCGGTGCCGGTGTCGTCGATCCGTAGCTCGTCGGCGAGATCGAGCGTGATCATCTCGGCATCGATCAGGTGGAAGCCGTCGTCGCGCACGCCGTTGACGCGCAACGAGAGTGTGAGCTTGGCGGGCGCCGCCACCGTGACGATGCTCACCTGGCGGCGAGCTCGGCGGTCAGGCGACACCAGGCGGTGACGTCGAGCTCTTCGGGGCGTGACTCCGGGGACACGCCGGCGTCGGCGAACTGCGAAGGTGACACGATGCCGACGAGCGAGCGGCGCAGCATCTTGCGTCGCTGGCCGAAGGCCTTGCGCACGAGCGCGAAGAGGGCGGACCGGTCGATGTCGGGATCAGGCGGCGACCGGCGTTCGATCTCCACCAACGCAGACTCCACGTTCGGGCGCGGCACGAACACTGCCGCCGGCACGTGGCCGACGATGCGGGCGGAGGCCCAGTAGGCGATCTTGACGCTGACCGCACCGTACGCAGGTGCCCGCGGTGTGGCGACGAATCGTTCGGCCACCTCTCGCTGAACCATCACGACGAGGCGTCGCACACGGGGGACGTGGTCGAGCACGTCGCACACGAGCGGCGTGGCCAAGTTGTAAGGGAGGTTGGCAACGATGGTCCACGTGTCCGGGCCGACCAGCTCATCCCAGTCGATCGTCATGGCGTCGGCCTCGACCACGGTGACGTTGGTCCTTGCGTCCACGACCTCTCGCAGGATCGGCGCCAGATGCCGGTCGATCTCGACGGCCGTGACCGAGGCGCCGGTGTCGGCGAGCGCCAGGGTCAGCGAGCCGAGGCCGGCCCCGATCTCGATCACGCGGTCACCCTCGCCGATCCCGGCCAGCCGGGCGACGCGGCGCACGGTGTTGGGGTCGGCAACGAAGTTCTGGCCGAGGTCACGGCGGGGGAGCCGCTGGTGAGCGTCGAGCAACCGGCGGATGTCGGCCGGCGAGTGGGTCAACGCCGGATCTCGACGGGTACCGGAGCGTCGCTGACGTCGGCGATCTGCAGATACGCCGACCGCTCCAGCACGATCATGCCCGGTTCGGGTTCGATGATCCCTGACCCGGACACGACCGTGCAGTCTGTCGACCGGTTGTTGTTCACGTTCGTGACGGTGAGCACCGTTTCGATCTCACCGGGTCCGCCAACGCACAGCCCAGCGTCGGTGAAGTTGCTACTGAACGTGGCCTGGGCACTCACGACCTCGCCCTCCTCCGCCGCCGGCACGGCGACGTCGACGACGATGTCGGGCTGCTCGGTGCCATCTCCCGACAAGTAGATGCTCTCGTCGAGAGCCATTGGATCGTCTGTCACGGGCGACGAGGCATCGTTCTCCGTCGGCGGCGTCGATTCGACAGGAGGAGCCGTGGTGTCCGCCACCGTGTCAGTGCTGGCGTTGCTCTCGCTGCCGTCGCCGCTCTCGCGGTTCAACAGCCACACCGTCGGCAGGGCGACGAGTGTGAGCAAGCAGGCGAACGTGACGCGCCGGCGATCTCTGATCTCAGGGTTCAGTGCTCTCTCCCGGTGGGGTTGCCATCAGGCTAGGACCGATCCCCGGGATGGCGCGCAAGGTGGCTGCGCGGGTTGCATCGCGAATCGTGTCGACGGGGACTTGGCGCAGGCCGGCGATGTGTTCGCCGACGAGCGTCACCCACGCAGGCGTGTTCGCTCTACCGCGGTTCGGTGAGGGCGCGAGATATGGGCTGTCGGTCTCCACGAGCATCCGTTCCAGTGGGCATTCGCGGGCTGCATCGTGGATCTCCGTGGACTTGGCGAACGTCACGATGCCCGAGAACGACACGTACGCGCCGCGCTCGACACTCGCCCGCATCTCGTCGGGGCCGCCCGTGAAGCAATGGATGATCGTGCGCTGCGGCACGCCCTCTGTGTCGAGGATGTCGAACGTGTCTTCCCACGCGTCGCGAGTGTGGACAACGAGCGGCAGAACGCGATCGTTGGCGATCGCGATCTGCTCGGCGAACGCCCGCCGTTGGGCGTCCCGAGGGGAGTGGTCGTAGTAGTAGTCGAGCCCGCATTCGCCGACCGCGACGACGCCCGGTCGGTCGAACAGGTCGAGCACCGTCTCGACGCCGTGGCGCGCCTCGTGGGGATGGAGCCCGACCGTGGCGTGGATGGGGGTGAACCGCGACGCTAGGTCGATCCCGGCCAGCGACGTCTCCCGATCACAGCCGACCGTGACCATCGCCGCTACGCCGGCGTCGCGAGCCTCGGCGAGCGCGCCATCGACTCCACCCGGAATCCGTTCCTCATAGACGTGACAGTGCGAATCGATCCATGATGCCTGTCTCGCTCGCTGGCGCTCGCTCGAGTGCTCCTCGTCGCTGGCGCTTCCCTGCTGCTGATCTCGCTCGCTGCGCTCGCTCGATTCCGGCTCGTCGCTGGCGCTTCCCTCGCCGGCTGACGTCACATCGTTCACATCGTGGGGGCCGAAGCTTTGCGCCCCTCGGTCATGTG
>JACDHN010000455.1 GCA_013821025.1 Acidimicrobiia bacterium
GGCGAGGATCGAGGCCCGCACGGGAGCCGGCGCCACGCCCGCCGCTCCTGCGTTCATCCGCCGCCAGATCCCGACCTACGAGCTCGTGGGGGAGGAGGGACTGGCGCTGATCGAGGCAAAGGCCGATCAGTTGCTGGCCGAGATCGGTATCGAGATCCACGACGACGTCGCAGTGAAACTGTTCGCAGATGCCGGCGCCTCAGTCGACGGCCAGCGCGTGCGTTTCGACCCTGGCCACGTAAGTGCGTTGTGCGCCACCGCACCGCGCACGTTCACCCAGGTCGCCCGCAACCCGGCCCGCTCGGTGGAGATCGGAGGCGACGCCGTCGTGTTCGCCCCGGCTTACGGCTCGCCGTTCGTGCGCGACCTCGCAGGGGGACGGCGCTACGGGTCGATCGTCGACTTCGAGAACTTCGTCAAGCTCGCTTGGTCGATCCCGTGGCTGCACCACTCCGGCGGGACGGTGTGCGAACCGGTCGACGTGCCAGTCAACAAACGTCACCTGGACATGGTCTACGCCCACCTGCGCTACAGCGACAAGCCGTTCATGGGGTCGGTCACCCAGCCGAACCGTGCAGAGGATTCCGTCGAGATGGCCCGCGTCGCCTTCGGCGCTGGCTTCGTAGATTCGAACTGCGTGATCCTCGGCAACGTCAACGTCAACTCGCCGCTCGTCTGGGACGGGGCCATGACCGGCGCCATCCGGGCCTACGCGTCGGCCAACCAGGCGCCCGTCGTCGTGCCGTTCATCCTCGGCGGCGCCATGGGGCCGGTCACGCTCGCCGGCGACATCGCCCAGGCGCACGCCGAGACGATGGTCGGCGTCGCCATGGGCCAGCTCACTCGCCCCGGTTCGCCCGTGATCTACGGGAACTTCCTGTCGTCGATGGCGCTGCGCTCGGGCGCTCCCACGTTCGGTACGCCCGAGCCGGCGATCGGATCGCTCGCCGTCGGCCAGCTCGCCCGCCGCGCCGGCCTGCCGCTGCGGTGCTCGGGATCTTTCACGACGTCGAAGGTGCTCGACGGGCAGGCGATGCTCGAATCTGCGATCTCGATGCAGGCGGCGATCCTGTGCGGTGCCAACTTCATCCTCCACTCCGCCGGTTGGCTGGAGGGCGGGCTGGTGATGGGCTACGAGAAGTTCATCGTCGACGCCGACCATTGCGGAGCGCTGCACACCTACCTGAGCGGGCTCGACCTGTCCGACGACCAGTTCGCCATCGACGCCTTCCACGAGGTCGGCCCCGGAAAGCACTTCTTCGGTTCGCAGCACACGCTGCGTCACTACGAGCACGCGTTCTGGGACAGCTGGACGGCCGACAGCTCGAGCTTCGAACAGTGGCGTGACGGTGGTGAGCGTCGCGTCGAGGAACGCGCGGCCGACAAGTGCACAGAGCTGCTCGCCGCCTACGAGCCGCCGCCGATCGACGAAGCCGTCGACGAGGCACTGCGCGACTTCGTGGCCAGACGCAAGTCAGAGATGCCCGACATGTGGGTCTGAGCCAATCAGGCGCTCAGACCCACATGTCACCATCGATCTACGCAGCCTGGCGGACGAGGTGCTCGAGACGGTCGTAGGAGACCTGCATGCCGCTCTCCATGCCTGAGGCGAGACGAGCGTCGCGATGCGCCGCGCCGTCGGGGTCGGGGAAGCCCTCGTACACCTCGGTCGACACCAGTCGGTGCGGACCGGCGATCTCCCGGTACTCGCCGTGGAAGCCGACCTCCATCTCGTCGTCTCGGATGACGTAGCGCCACTGACCGCCCTCGCGCAAGTCGATGTCGCAGACCAGCCACTCCGACGTGTCGAAGCCCCACCAGCGCTTGACGAGCTCTGGCGTCGTCCACGCCTTGAAGATCAGATCGGCAGGTGCGTCGAAGACACGGGTGATGAGGATCTCGGTGTCCGATGGCAGGGTGATGACGGCGGAGCCGTGACGGTCGCTGACGGTGTTGTTGCTGTTCATGGCGCTTCCTCCTGTGATTGGAGCTCGACGAGCAGGTCGTCGAGCCGGTTGAGACGGACGTTCCAGGTGCGTTCGAACGTGCGCACCCAGTCGTGGATGGGCTTGAGCGCCGGTCCGTTGACCCGGTACCAGCGATGCCGACCGTCCACGCGGACGAGCACGAGGCCGACCGCCCGCAACACGCCGAGGTGCTTGGACACCTGCGGCTGGCTGAGGCCGAGCCGGTCGACGAGCTCGCCGACCGTTGCCTCCTCGGTGCCCAAGGCGTCGAGGAG
>JACDHN010000018.1:0-7501 GCA_013821025.1 Acidimicrobiia bacterium
GCCGTGGCAAACGTCCACTAGCGACAAGAGCCACGGCGCTGGTGGCCAGAAGTGTGGCGAGCTTCTTCATCCGACTTTCTCTCGAACGTTCAAGCGATCCAATTCACGCTCACGTCCCATCGCGATGCCCGCACCGGTGCGGCGGCCCAGCACCTGCACGAAATGGCCAGCCGCTCGAGCAGCGCCAACAATCGAAGCCCCTATGAAGCCGGATCCACCCACGTTGACAACCTAAGGTCGGCGATGCGCGGCAACGGTCACCAGTGGACCGATCGGAACGACGCCTCCGCCGGACTCACGAGGCCCTTGCGATCCACGGACCGGCGCGAATGATCCGTTTGACCCCGTGATGCACGTCTCGGACCATTATCGCGTGTTCGTCGGCTGGGCCGCCGTAGGGGTCGGCCACGTCGTCGGCTGGATCGGGGCGCATCATGTCGGCGGCTCGGCGACCGGCACCGATGCGCTGCAGCCAGCCGGCGAAGCCCTCGACCTCACTCGCCGGGGCGGCTGTTCCGGCCCTTCGCGCCAGCTCGAGCAGTGTGAACGTGCGCGGCCACGCTCCGGGATCGAGGGAGGCGATCGTGCGGAGCTGCTCACGGGTCATCGTCAAGATCAGATCGGCCCCGTCAGTGCGGATGATGTCTGGTGTGAGAGTGCGGCGCTGGTGATCGGTCAGGTCGAGGCCGACGCTCGCAGCGGCGACGAGCGTGTGCTCATCGAACGGAGGCTGGATGTCGGCGGTGCCAGCGGAGGAGACCACCCATGATGCGCCGTCGGCGTCGACGGCGCCGTCCAGGTCCCGGCGGAGCAGACGTTCGACCACCGGCGAGCGGCAGACGTTGGCCGTGCAGACCACCAGGGCGCATCGGGTCACGATCGCCACGGTACGTGGTTCAACCCCCGGTGAGCGGGCGAGGCGGTTTCGAGCCCTCAGAATGTGGCCGGCAGCACCCGGCCCACGTTCTGGAAGCGAGGGATCAGACGTTCGCGCGCTGACGCCGGAGCTTCGCCGCACCGAGCAGGCCGAGACCGGAAACGAGCAACACGCCGCCGCTCTGCAGCGGGCCGCTGGTGCCGGAGCCGGTGGCCGGCAGAGACGAGGTTCCGCCAGGAGCCAGACATCGGGTGCGAACGCTTACTGACGGCGTCGGTCTGGGTGACTGCCTTGCGCCGCCGCGAGGTGCGACGGAGGTTTGCCAAAGGTTTCACGACGGGGCGCGGGATCGTCACGTCGGGTTCACCCGAGTTTGATGCCATGTCGGCAAGGCTCTCGAATCGATCAATCGACGACACTTCCTCGGACTGGGGGCGGCCGGTGCCGTCGCCCTCACCACGGCCCGGTTCACGCCCGCCAATGCGCTGTCGCCCAGTTCGCCGCGCCAGCGGATCAGCGACCCGTTCACGCTCGGCGTCGCATCGGGCGAACCGAGGCCAAAAGGCGTGGTGCTGTGGACCCGCCTCGCCCCGGATCCGCTCGCCGGCTCGACCCGACCCGCACCATCCTCGGCGACGACCAGGAGCGATGGTTGCTCGCCAACCTGTCGGGCCGGACCGCGAGATGGAACGCACTCGCCCAGCAGGTGTTCTTCTCGCAGCGTGACTTCACCGCTGGCCCTGAGGACCGCTTCAGCGACGACGCCTGGGACAACTACAAACCCGAGCGCGACGCGCTGCGCGACCACATCACGCAGGTCGGCACGTCAAACCCGGTGGTGCTCACCGGCGACGTACACGCCGCATACGTCTGCGACGTCAAGGCCGATTTCGACGACCCGACGTCGCTGACCGTGGCCACCGAACTGGTCGGCACGTCGATCACCACCGGGCGCGACGGCGTCGACCAGAACCCGGGTGACGCCATCCAGTTCGCCGAGAACCCGCACATCAAGTTCATCAACCGCAAGCGCGGCTACATCCGCAACGTCATCACCCCGTCGACGTGGACAGCGGATTACCGGGTCGTCGAATTCGTGACCACCCCCGGCGCGCCGGTGACCACCCGCACCAGCTTCGTCATCGAAGACGGCCAACCGGAAGCCGTACCGGCGTAGCTGCGTCAGAATGCTGCTGGCAGCAGCCGGTTGACGTTCTGGAAGAAGAAGTAGAGGACGACGACGAACGGGACGGCCATCAGCAGCGGGCCGCTCCAGTCGTTCCGGAACCGCCGGCACACCAGGTAGCCGCCGATAGCCAGGCCGACGAGCAACAGTCCCCACATCGCCACGTGTGGGTAAGCGCCGCGATCGGCGAACCATCCGTCCGAGAAGGCATCCGGCTCGGGATCCGGAGTCCGCGGCCCGGCGCTGCCGCCGGTGTCGGGTTCGGTCCCAACCGACGAGGTATCCGGCGGGGTTCCTGACGAAGTGTTCGGAGGAGCCCCGACGTCGATGCCGGGTCGACCGGTTCGCCGGGAATTGTGTCGACCGCACGACTGTCTGTCTTGTCGACGTCGGGGCGGCCGTAGTTGATGACTGGCTCACCGACCGGCGACGAGCCGGTGCCGGCGAGCTCGGCCGACACGGCGATCCGCTGGCTTGCGCTGTAGCGGGGATGGCACGACGTCAACGTCAAGCGCGAGGCGCTGTCGTCGTCGGTGTCGAGCACGTAGGTGTCGCTCGGCGACACGATGCGTGAGTCGTCGACGACGTAGATGAAGGTGCCTGCAGGTGTGGTGACCGTGATCTCGTCACCGGCCTGCAACTGGTCGATGTAAGCGAAGGGCTCCCCGTAGCTGGTCCGGTGTCCGGCGATGGCGGCGTTGCCGAGCTGACCCGGCAGCCGCGTCTGGGGGTAGTGGCCGGGACCGCGCTTCAGGTCGTCGCGATCGACTCCGGCGACCACGATCGCGTCGAGGCCGAGCTTCGGGATCTGCAATCGTGCAACGGCGTCGCCCTCCTCGAAGATCGGCAGGTCTTGATCGATCGGCGCCGGCGGCGTCGTGCCGGGCGACGTCGTGCCGGGCGACGTCGTGCTGGGCGGCGCCGTCCCGGGGGGAGTGCTCGGCGGTTCACTCGGCGGTGACGTGGAGAATGGCTCAGTCGTCGGGACGATGGATGGCGCCTCCGACGCCGACGCTGGTGAACGTTCCGATGGTGGTGTCGCCCCCGGGGGAGACGAAGCCAGCAACTGCTCGAACTCGCCCTCCAGGGAGCGCTGGGCGCGGGCGGTCTCGATGCCGGTGCCTCAGAGTTGGTAAGCCGCAAAGGTCAACGTCAGCAGACCGAGCACGATCAAGCTGCGACCGACGATGCCGAGGACCCAGCTCAGATCGTGCGGAGGTGGCGGACGGTCCCAGTGGCTGACCCGGCGTGGCCGGCCGGTCCGTGCACGCTCGGCTTCGGTCACGTGTTCGACGGTAGCTTGTCGTGGTTCGCATGAGCCCTGCACCCGACCCGACGACGCATCCCGGTGGAGGGCTCGCCGTCGAGTTCACGGACGCCGTTGCGATAGTCGGCGGCTTCCCCGTGCTGGCGGGCGCCAACTTCCACGTGCGCCGCGGCGAGATCGTTTTGCTCCACGGCCCCAACGGCGCCGGCAAGACGTCGCTGCTCCGTCTCTGCGCTGGGCTGCTGCCGCTCGAGCGCGGCCAGGCGCGAGTGCTCGGCCTGGATCTCGTGCGTCAGCGAGCCGACGTGCGCCGACGCGTCGGGCTGCTGGGCCACGGCAACGGGCTGTACGTCGACCTCACGGTGAGCGAGAACGTGGCGTTCTGGGGCGCCACCGTCGGCGCAGGCGCCGGCGAGATCGCGGCTGCGCTCGTCCGGATGGGTCTCGACGGTCGCTTGGCCACCGTCGCCGTTGGCCGATGCTCCGCCGGCCAGAAACGCCGGACGGCGCTCGCATGTCTCGTCGTCCGCCGCGCCGAGCTGTGGCTGCTCGACGAGCCGCACGCCTCCCTCGACGCCGTCGCACGCGACGAGCTGGATGACCTGCTGCGCAAGGCTGCCGCGGCCGGGGCGACCGTGATCGTGGCCAGCCACGAGACGGAGCGGGCGGCTCCGCTCGCCACCCGCCAACTGGCGGTGGCCGGAGGCCGGGTCGTCGACGACACACCCTCGCCTGGAGTGGGCCGTGGCACCTGACCACTCCGTCGCCGGTGCCATCCCGCCCTGGCGGTTGGCGTGGCTGATCGCCCTCAAGGATCTGCGCATCGAGGCGCGAAGCCGCGTGGTGGTGTATCAGGTGCTGCCGTTCGCAGTCATCGTGATGGTGATGTTCGGGTTCGCCCTCGACGACGACGGGATCGCCCAGCGCGTGGCGCCCGGCCTGATCTGGCTGGCCACGCTGTTCAGCCTGCTGGTGGTCGTGCAGCGCAGCTTCGCCGTGGAGGCTGCCGACGGGGCACTCGACGCCCTTCGCGTTGCCGGGGTGGATGCCGTGTCCATCTTCTTGGGCAAGGCGCTCGCCATGGCGGCCCAGCTCGTGGTGCTGGAGTTGGTGCTGTTCGTCACAGCCGTCGTGCTGTACGGGCCGCGGGTGCGCCCAGGCGGGCTGGCGTTGCTCGTTGTGACCTGGGTCCTCGCGACCATCGGGCTCGCTCTCGTCGGTACGCTGTACGGAGGTCTCACCGCCGGGTTCACGGGACGCGAGACGTTGCTCCCGTTGCTCGTGCTTCCGGTGGTGGCGCCCGTCCTGATCGGAGCGACTCGCGCTGTCGAGTCGGCGCTCGGCACGACCGGAGCGGCTGTTTCGGAGGGTTGGCCATGGATTGGTCTGCTCACCGTATTTGCCGGTGCGTTCGGTGTCGGGGGATCATTGGCGTTCGGACCGCTGATCGACGAATAGCGCCACAGTGCGAACCACGAGGAGACCAGGTGTCCATCCCCCCCGATGACACAGACATTACAACAGCCGGCACGTCGAGTGCCGCGACCCGTCTGCTCGGAACCCTTGCCGTCGTCGGCGTCGCCTGGTTGGTGGCGTTCGGTCTGCTGTTCTCGCCCGCCGACCGCGACCAGCGGGAATCGGTACGCATCATGTACGTGCACGTACCGTCGGCGTGGCTGGCGTACCTGGCCTTCATCGTCACCGCAGGGGCGTCGGCGCTCTACCTGTTCCGGGCCGCACACTCTCTGGTATGGGACCGCCTGGCCGGCGCCAGCGCAGAGGTGGGCGTCGTGTTCATGGGCATCACGCTGCTCACCGGGATGTTGTGGGGCCGCCTGAGCTGGGGAGTGTTCTGGACGTGGGACGCCCGTCTCACCACCACAGCGTTCCTGTTCGTCACGTACGTCGGATACCTCGCTGTGCGGCGCCTCGGTGGAACGCATCAACAGCGGGCCCGGCGCAGCGCCGCTGTGGCGCTGCTCGGAGTGCTGGAGATCCCGCTCGTCCACTTCAGCGTCCGTCTGTGGCGCAACCTGCATCAGGAGTCCACGGTGGCCCGACCCGACGGCGACGTGAAGATGGACGGCCTGATGCTGTTCAGCCTCGTCGTCGGCCTGGTCGCCTTCACGCTGCTGTACGTGTGGCTCGTGATCCACCGCCAACGGGCGCTGGTGCTGGAGGACGCCGCCGAGGACCACGGCCTGGAGCAGGCGTTGAGCGACCGGCGGGCCGAAGCGGCGTTGCCGGGAGGTCGCTGATGGAAGACGCCGGGTTCATCATCGGCAGCTACGTCGTCACGTTCGGCGTCATCGGTGCCTACGCCGTGGCGATGCTGACGCGGGCGCGCAGGCTTGCTCGCCGCGTGGCCGATGAGGACAAACCGTGGACCTGACGCCGAGGACGGCCCCCGAGGCCGCTGCGCCCTCGACGCGTCGCCGCTGGGTGCCGTTGCTGGTACTGGGCCTCGTCGTGGCGGCCGGCGGGGTTCTGGTCGCCAGGTTCCTCACGTCGGCCGTCGACTACTACTGCAACGTCGACGAGATCGGCGAGCGCGCCGGTTGCGAGAAGGGGCGGTCGCTCCGCGTGCAGGGCACCGTCGAGGACGGCACCATCGAGCGCACCGACGGCACGACCTCATTCGTGATCTCCTTCAACGACGAGGAGTTGCCGGTGCGCTACGAAGGTGAGCCAGGCGGGATCTTCGAGGAGTGCATCCCGGTCGTCGTGCACGGGCGCATCGAGGACGACGGCGTGCTCAGGGGGACGAGGGTCGAGGTCAAGCACTCCGAGGAGTACGTCGACGAGAATGCCGAACGTCTCGATGACGCCGTGGACCGATCGGGAGCAGAGCAGTGCTCGCCGCCAGCCTGAACGGCGCCATCGGCCGGTCCGGCCTGTTGCTGATCCTGGCTGCCTCTGCGTCGGGGGCACTGTCGACCGTGTACGCCGTACGACGCGGCGACACCCGGCTGGCCCGCCAGTCGCGCTGGTACGCGCTGCTGATCCTGCTCGGCGCCGTCGTCGCCGTTGCGATGCTGCAGCGGGCACTGATCACCCGCGACTTCGACCTGGCGTACGTGCAGCAGGTCGGGTCATCCACGACGCCGGCGCTGTACAACGTCGCCGCCATGTGGTCGGCGCTCGAAGGCTCGATCCTTCTGTGGGTGCTCGTGCTGTCGGGCTTCATCGGCGCCGTGGCCTGGCGGTACCGGGCACGCACCGGCGACCCGCTGGTGGCCTGGGCGATGGTGGTGCTGTTCACCGTGTCGGCGTTCTTCGCCCTGCTGTCGTTCGGCCCCACCGACCCGTTCGCTGGCGGGGCGCCGGGAATCACCGAGGGTCCAGGCCCGAACCCGCTGCTGCAGAACCACATCCTGGTGCTGTTCCATCCGCCGATCCTGTACATCGGCTACGTCGGCTTCACGGTGCCGTTCGCCTTCGCCCTTGCCGCACTCATCACGGGCCGTGTCGGGGATGGGTGGCTGCTCGAGACCCGGCGCTGGGCGCTGCTCGGGTGGGCGTTCCTCACCATCGGCATCCTGCTCGGGGGCTGGTGGAGCTACGAGGTGCTGGGCTGGAGCGGGGTGTGGGCATGGGACCCGGTGGAGAACGCCAGCCTGCTGCCGTGGCTCACCGGCACCGCCTACATCCACTCCGTGCTCGTGCAGGAGCGCCGGGGGATGCTGCGGGTGTGGAACCTCAGCTTGCTGATCGCCACGTTCGCCCTCACCATCCTTGGCACGTTCCTCACCCGCTCGGGCGTGCTGAGCAGCGTGCACGCCTTCTCGGCCGGATCGGCAGGTGGCTACCTGCTCGGGTTCTTCGCCATCGTCGTCGTCGTGTCGCTGGGCCTGATCGCCTGGCGCGGTGACCGCCTCCGGGCACCGGGCGTGATCGACTCGCCGATCTCTCGCGAGGGGGCGTTCTTCGCCAACAACGTGGTGTTCACGCTGTTCGCGTTCGTGGTGCTGCTGGGCACGGTGTTCCCGCTCGTCGTCGAGGCGCTGCAGGACCGACAAACGGTCGTCGGTGCCCCCTACTTCGACCGCCTGTCGATGCCGATCGGGCTCGTGCTGCTGTTTCTGATGGCCATGGCCCCCGTGCTGCCGTGGCGCAAGGCGTCGGGCGAGCTGCTGAGGGACCGGCTGTTCTGGCCGGCGTGGTGCGGTGC
>JACDHN010000018.1:7511-14222 GCA_013821025.1 Acidimicrobiia bacterium
CGGACTGGCCGGATTCGCCGCGGGAGCGGCCGGGCGCCAGCTCGTGCTCGCCACCCGACGGCAGGGCTTTCGGGGTCTCGTCGGCAGAGCCAACGGCGGCATGATCGTGCACCTCGGCGTCATCGTCGTCGCCGTGGCGCTGGCGGCGTCCAACAGCTACACCCACTCGGCCACGCTCAACGTGCAGACGAACGTGCCCGTCTCATGGGGCGGCCACACGTTCGAGCTGCAACAGATCACCGAGACACAGGACGACCGCGCCCGGGTGGTCAAAGCCGACGTGCTGCTCGACGGCGACCGCGTGTACCAACCCGCCCTCACCAAGTACCTGCAGTTCGGTCAGGACATCGGCACACCGAGCGTGCGCACCAGCTGGAACAAAGACGTGTACCTCACCCTGGAGCAGGGGGTCAGCGCCGGCGAGGACTCCGCCACGATCCGGGTGTTCGTGAAGCCGCTCGTCGTGTGGTTGTGGATCGGGGGAGCGATCATGGCCATCGGCACCCTGCTCGCCGCCTTCCCGTCGGGCCGGCGTCGCCGACCGACCGATCCCGTGTCTGCGCCGGTGACGTCGAGCGCCGAACCGCTCCCTGCAGCCGAGTCCGGGTCCGAGCGCCGGGCCGAGTCCGCGCCCGAGTCCGAGGAGGAGCTGAGCGGTGTCTGACCGCCGCCGCGTGGCCCCGTTCGTGGCCCTCGCCCTCGCCATCGTGGCAGGAGCGCTGTTCTACGTGCTGGCCGGCGCCGACTCTGCGCCCAACGAGACTGCCGAGACGCCGCTGCTCGACCAGCCGGCCCCCGTGGCCGTCGGCAAGCTGGCCGACGGCAAGTCGTTCGATCTGTCGCAGCGCAAGGGCAGCTGGGTGGTGGTCAACTTCTTCCAGTCGTCGTGCGCGCCGTGCAAGGTCGAGCACCCCGAGCTCGTCAAGTTCGTGTCTCAGCAGCGTGCGCTCGGCCCCGACGGGGCCGAGTTCATCACCGTCGTGTACGACGACGACCAGGAGTCGGTGGAGCAGTTCTTCGCCGCCGAGGGCGGTGACTGGCCGATCGTCTACGACGACGACGGTTCGATCGCCGTCGCCTTCGGCGTCGCCAAGGTGCCCGAGACGTGGATCATCGATCCCAACGGCATCATCAGGGGCCGCATCATCTCGAGGACCTCGGCCGACTTCCTCGGCACCCAGTTGCAGGCCCTAAGGGAACTGGCGTGAAGCGATTGAAGAGCCCGGCCGGATGGGCGTTGCTGGTGCTCGTCGTCGCAGGCTTGTTGGCCGTCGGCATCACGAGGGACCAGGGCCCCCAGAGCCCCCAAGACCGGGTGGCGTCCATATCCCGGCGCATCGCCTGCCCGGTGTGCGATGGCGAGAGCGTGTTCGAGTCGCGCAACAACGCCTCGGCGACGATCCGCACCGCCATCGAGAGCCGGGTGGCATCGGGGCAGCAGAGCGACGACCAGATCATCGGTTTCGTGGAACAGCGCTTCAGCGCCCAGGTGCTGTTGGTGCCGCGAGGATCGGGCCTCGACGCCCTCGTCTGGGCCCTTCCGGCCGCCGCCGTGGTCATCGCCGGAGCCGCCCTGTTCGTGACGTTTCGCCGCTGGCGTGATGAGTCCCGTCTGATCGACGACCCGACGGAAGAGGATCGCCGACTCGTGGCGGTGGCGCTCGACGAGGAGTCGCCTTGACGAGCACCGGCGCGCTCGATGCCGACGCCCTCGCCGACCTGGAGGAGGAGCGCCGCTTCCTGCTGCGGTCGCTGCGCGACCTCGACCGCGAGTTCGAGGCTGGTGACGTGGAGCGCGACGATTACGACACATTGCGCGACGACTACACGGTCCGGGCGGCCACCGTCCTGCGCGCCATCGAGGACCAGCAGGCGGCTGCCACCGTTGACCGCCCCCGGCGGAGTGTCGGCGCCCGTCTCGTCGTCGCAGCCGCCGTTCTCGCTGCCGCCGCCGGCATCGGTCTGCTCGTCGCCCGGTCGGCCGGCCAACGCCTGCCCGGACAGGAGATCAGCGGTGGTCAGGCGGCCACGTCGGACGACGTGTCGACCGTGCTCGTCAGCGCCCGCAGCGCTTTGGGCTCGGCCGACTACCAGACGTCGGCCGAGCTCTACGCATCGGTGCTGAAGCAGGACCCCGACCACCCCGAGGCACTTGCGTACAGCGGCTGGCTGACGGTGCTGGTGTCGCGCGGTGCCAGCGACGACGTGGCGGTCGCCGGTCTGGAGGGCGGCAAGGAGCGCCTTCGCCAGGCTGTCGCCGCCGACCCCGACTACGCCGATCCCCATTGCTTCTTGGCGATCGTCGCCGAGCAGTACGAGGACGACTCGCGCACGGCGCGCCGCCAAGGCCAGGCGTGCCTCGACCTGAACCCTCCCACGCAGATGCGCGGCCTCGTCCAAGAGTTTGTCGACTCCCTCGGCAACAGCTGACCGCACCTGCCGCTGACACCGACCGGCGCTCCCCGACGCGCCCCCCGCCGAACTGCGAGCCCACGCGGCGTAGACGCGACTTGACGGCTCACACTTCCGGTCGGGTGGGCCCGAACTGGAGAGCACGCGGCGTAGACGCGACCTGACGGCTCACACTTCCCGGCGGTCGGGCGAGCGCGGGTCAGGAGTCGGGGGGTGGTGGCCAGAGGTCGGCTGTCGTGAACTCGTCACCGTCGCGTTCGAGCAGCCACACACTGCCCTTCGTCCAGAGTGGCTCGGCGTCGACGCGCATCCCTCGGCGGTGGAGTCCTGCGATCGTCTCGGGGATCACATCGCCGTGGCTGCAGCAGACGGCACCATCGGGCAGGTCAGCCAGCAGGCGGAACGTCTCGCCGAACGACGCCCCCTCGCGCAAGGCCTCCTCGTCCACTACGTCGATCCCGAGGCGGGCGGCCAGCGGCTCCAGCGTCTGACGGCAGCGGACATACGGGCTCGAGCGCAGCGCCGTCGGCATGGCGCTGATCAATCGATCGGCCAGCGCCTCGGCCTGTGCCCAGCCCTTCTTGCTCAGCGGGCGCATCGTGTCCTCGCCGTCCCAGTTCCGCCGGCTGCCAGCTTTGGCATGCCGCACGAGGTACAGCGTCATCTGCGAGCTTCGCCGGTGAGCAGGCGGTGCTGAGCCGTGATCTGATAGACGACGACGGCCCAGGCGATGCCGGCCAACACCTGCACACCGCTGGCAGCCATCTGGCTCCCGAGATCATCGAGGATCTGCTCGGCGAGCTCCTCCTCGTTGGGATTCAACGACGTCATACGGCTCCACGTCCATGGGATGAACGCCAGTGGCACGATCCCATACAGCACCCACCACACGAACACCATCGGGTTGGCTGCCCGCTGGGTCCAGCGCTGATCGCCCGGCGGGACCGACGGATCGGACGCCTTCCACGCCTCGTGGGTGAACAGCATCGGGATGACGAACAGCACCGGGGGCAGGAACCAACCGCCGGCAGCCAGACCCGGCGACCACCTCGTGTTGCGCCCGAGCGCCCGGTGATTGCCGGCGATCCGCGCCGACCAGATGAGCGTGGTGACGATGGCAGCGAGGAACGGCAGCAATCCGAGCGTCGTCGCCGCGGCGACGCTGTTGAAGGCGTCGCGGAACTCGTCCCCGCTGATGGTTCCGTCCTGGAACGCCCTCGCCTCGTCGCGCACGGTGTACGACAGCGCCGTACCGATGAGTTGCGTCAACCCGGCGAGCACGGAGAGCCCGCACACCCATTTTGCCAGGCTGCCGACGGAGCGCAGGTTGCGCACACCGGCTGCGTAGTTGTTCTCGTAGCCGGCGTAGCCCGCAGGCGGCTCGAACGGCGGTGGGGGCGGCAGCGCCGAGGGGTCACTCACCGCCGCGACCATACCCCTCCCACTCCCTCCGTTCTGTCCTTCGCAACCGACGCGTTCGGGCTGATTCGGCCGGACAGAACGGGTGGTGACCGGGGGTGGGGGTTAGGCCCAGCCGAGGTCGTGGAGGCGATCGTCGTCGATGCCGGCGGCGTGGGCCAGCTCGTGCAGCACGGTGACGTACACCTCGTCGGCCAGTTCCTCGTCGTCCTCGCACATGTCGCAGAGCGCCAGCCGGTAGATCGACACGATGTCGGGGCCCTCGTGGCCCGTGCGCTCGGTATGCGGGACGCCGTCGTACAGACCGAGCAGGTCGGGCTCTTCGGAATTGCGATCCTCGACGACCACGACGACGTTGTCGAGCACGTGCACCAAGTCGTCGGGGAGCTCGTCGAGGGCTTCGGCGACGAGTTGCTCGAAGCGATACTTGGGCCAGGGCGTCACAGGTGTGACCGGTGCAGGTCGGTGGGCTTCAGACGATCTGCAGCTCGGGGTGGTAGACGCGCTTTGGCTTGAGCTCCACGGCGATCCGCTCGGCGATCCTGGCGAACATCTGCGACGCCTCGCAGCCGGGGTCGACGGCGGTGATCGGCCGTCCCGTGTCGCCTCCGGCGCGAAGCGCCGGCACGAGCGGGAGCTGGCCCAGCAGCGGCACGCCGAGATCCTCGGCCAGCGCCTGGCCGCCGCCGGCGCCGAACAGCTCGTAGCGGGTGCCGTCGTCACCGGTGAACCACGACATGTTCTCGATCACGCCGCGCACCTCGAGGTTGACCTTCTCGGCCATGGCCGCCGACAGCCGGGCCACCTCCTGGGCGGCCGGCTGCGGCGTCGTCACGACGAACACCTCGCCTCTTGGCAGGTACTGGCTCAGCGAGATGGCGATGTCACCGGTGCCCGGGGGCATGTCGATCAGCAGGAACTCGGGATCGTCCCAGTACACGTCAGTGAGGAACTGCTCGAGCGCCTTGTGCAGCATCGGCCCGCGCCAGATGACCGCCTGGCCCTTTGGCACGAAGTAGCCGATGGAGATGCAGCGCACGCCCCACGCCTCGGGCGGCACGAGCATCTGGTCGATGACCGTCGGCTCCCGGTCGGTGCCGAGCATCCTCGGGATCGAATGGCCGTAGATGTCGGCGTCGACGATCCCGACGGAGTGGCCCTGGGCGGCGAGCGCCACGGCCAGGTTGGTGGTCACCGACGACTTGCCGACACCTCCCTTGCCCGACGCCACGAGCAGTGGACGTGTGCGGCTGCCTGGCCGTGAGAACGGGATCGCCCGTCCTTCGGCGTGGCCTTGCGCCTGGCCGGAGCCAGCCGTGGCCGCCGGATCGCCATGGAGCCGCTGGCGCAGCTCGGCCCGTTCGTCGTCGGTCATCACCGTGAAGTCCAAATCGACGCGGTCGATGCCGTCGAGCACGGTGACAGCGTCGGACACGCGGCGCTGTATCTCGGCCCGTAGGGGGCAGCCGGCGATCGTGAGCGCCACCAGGATCGACGCCGAGCCGCCATCGTGCACTTCGATGGAGCGGACCATCCTGAGATCGACGATGGATCGGTGCAGTTCCGGGTCCTGCACGGGCCGGAGCGCGTCGAGAACCTGATCGGCAGTGGCTGGCATGCGTTCCTTTCGGGACGAATTTGCACTACGTCCATAGGTAGAATACCGGTATGTCACGGGGAGACGTGGGGGTCGGTCCGGCGGGATCGTCGGGATCGTCGGGATCGTTCACCGCAACGGTGTCGGCCATCACCGATGCCTTCGGCGATCCCACGCGCCGTCGCGTGTACCTGCTCGTGCGCGAGCAGCCCGATCCCACGCTCGGGCTGACGGCCGGTCAGGTGGCCGACCACATCGGCGTGCACCCCAACGTGGCCCGCCATCACCTCGACAAGCTGGCCGCCGGCGGGTACGTGGAGGTGTCCACCGCCCGTGTGGCCGGAGCCAGCACTGCCGGCCGTCCATCCAAGAGGTACCGCCCGCCCGCCGCCGATCGTGACGGCCGCGGCGCCGACGTCCCGGTGCACGCCGACGACCTCGTGCTTGCCCTACTCGGTCGCGCTCTCGACCAGCTACCACCCGATACGGCTTCGGCGCTGGCCGAGGAGGTCGGCGCCGAGTACGGCCGGGCCATGGCCTCGGCGTTGACGGGCGACGCCCTGACCGCCGGGCAACGCTCTCTGCGCTCTGCGATGCAGGCGGTCGCCAGCGCTCTCACGGCCCACGGGTTCGCCGCCCACACCGAACGCCACAACAACCGGCTGCGAATCATCAACGAGCACTGCCCGTTTGGAGACGTCGCCACCGACCATCCCGTCATCTGCGCCGTGGACCGCGGCATGGTGCGCGGCATGCTCGACCAACTCTGCACCAGTGGCGACGTCGACGTCGCCATGGAGGCCAGCAAGGCGTTCGGCGACACCATGTGCGCCACCAGCGTCTGAGCTGCTGCACTCGCTGGCGCTCGCTGCGGGTGTCGGAGTTCGGGGGGTGGGGACGATAGAAGGATCGTGGAGATGGCCGGTGCGAGGACGAGCGGGGATCCTCGTGCGGATCTGTTGGCGTTGTACGACGAGGCCGTCGCCCACGTGTACGGGTACGTGCTGGCTCGGTGCCGAGATCGGGCGACGGCCGAGGACGTCACGGCGGACGTGTTCCTGGGCGCTGTCGACGACGTCCGGCGCAGTGTCGTCGGCCACGTCACCACCGCCTGGTTGATCGGGATCGCCCGCCACAAGCTCATCGACCACTGGCGGCGGATGGAGCGGGAGCAGCGGCGCCTGGAGGCCGTGGCCGCCGATCCCACGATTGCGTCGGGCGACGGATTCGACGACTGGGACGTTCAACTCGACGTGCTGACCGCCAGAGACGCCCTCGACCAG
>JACDHN010000165.1 GCA_013821025.1 Acidimicrobiia bacterium
GTGGATCTCTGCTCGTTGGACGGCACCGGCACTCCATCTGGCGAGTTGGAACTTCACGGGCGGCGCCTCCGGCTGACGACACGCCTCGCATCGGGAACAGTGAGCGCTGGATGCCGACATCGGCTCTTGGCGTCACACTTCGCGTGGCCGAGGGCGGGCTGCTTTCCGGTAGAAATCGCTCGTGGACGGTCACGTGCGCGCCTACCTCGATCGGCTGGGCGTCATCCCTGAGCCGCCGTCGATCGACGCCCTGCGACGCCTGCATCGCGCCCAGGTGGAGCGGATCCCGTACGAGACGGTGTGGCTGCATCTCGGCGAGCCGTGGACGGCCGATCCTGTTGCGGCGCTGATACGGATCGCCCGCCATGGTCGCGGTGGCTACTGCTTCCACGTAAACGGCGCGTTCGGCGAGCTGCTGCGAGCGCTCGGCTACCAAGTCACCCGCCACGTCGGAGGAGTGCACGGCCCTCAGGGCCCGGATCCCGGCGCACTGTCGAACCACCTGGTCCTCACCGTGACTGGTCTGCCCACCGACGACCACCCGTCCGGTTTGTGGTACGTCGACGCCGGGCTCGGCGACGGTCTGTACGAGCCACTCCCGCTGCGGCCAGGCACGTTCCGACAGGGGCCGTACCAGTTCACCCTCGAGCAGGAGATCGACGGCGTCGGTTCGTGGCACTTGCTGCACGATCCGCAGCTCGGATCGTTCACGGGCATGAGCTTCGACTTGGCGCCGGCCGCCACCGATGCGTTCGACGTCCGTCACCGTTTCCTGGCAACGTCACCGGCGTCGAACTTCGCCAGGACCGTGACGGCTCAACTTCGCCATGCCGATGGCACCGAGATGCTCAGAGGTCTGGTGCTCAGTAGCGTCGGCACCGGCGACGGTACGGCACGGGTGCTGCTCGAACGCGACGAGTGGTTCGACGTCCTGGCCGACCGGTTCGGGCTGGCGCTCGATGACGTTGCTCCCAACGCCAAGGACCGTCTGTGGGCCCGCTCGCTCGACGCGCACCAATCGTGGGAGACGTCGCAGTCACCCGCTCGACCGGCCTCGGTCAGTTCGTACTCGAAACGGGGCTCGCGCCAGAGGTGATGTGGAGTCACAGGTAATCCTCCACTGAGCGCCGGCCCGACGGTTCATCGCGAGAGTGGAGGCGCGGGGGCATCCTGCGCGACGACGGACCGAACGGCGATGGGTCCGTCAGGCCGGTTGGCAGGCTGGGGCACTCGTCACGTGGAGTAGTTGGTGGACGACGTTGGCGAGGCCGGATCGAATGCCCGGCTCGATCAGACCTCCGTCGTCGGCGAACGCCTGATGAGCCGAGGTGACGGGCAGCTCCTCGTCCAGCACGCGTGCGCCGATGGCCTCGAGCACCTTGCGGGTCTCGGCTTGAGCCCACACGGCACCGAACAGACCTGTGGAAGCGCCCACGACCGCTGCGGGCTTGCCGCGAAGCGCATTGTTCGGGAAGGGCCGCGATGCCCAGTCGAGAGCGTTCTTGAGCAGTCCTGGTATCGAGGAGTTGTATTCCGGCGTCGCCACGAGGACGGCGTCGGCCTCTGCGATCGCCGCCCGCAGAGCGCTGACGGCCTGAGGTGTTTCGTGCGCCTCGATGTCGTCGTTGTAAGCGGGGAGCGCGGCGAGGCCCTCGTAGATCTCGAGGGAGGCGCCGTCGGGGAGTGCCGCTCTGGCCGCTTCGAGCAGCTTGTGGTTGTACGAGTCGGAACGCAGGCTTCCGCACAGTCCGAGGACGAGCATGCCTAGTCCTCCCGGACGAGCTCGAGGTGAACGGTCAGTTCCACCTCGTGGCCAAGCGCGTCGCCGCCCTTTGGTAGTGGCGTCTGCCAGTCCATCGCCCAGTCGCGCCGGTCGACGGCGGCCCTGATCTCGAGCGCCGCCCGCTGGGACCCAAAAGGATCCTCTACCGGCGCCTGGTACGTGCCAGTGGCGGTGACGGGCTTGGTGATGCCTTTGATCGTGAGCTCCCCCTGGCCAGCGAGCGTGCCGTCGTCGGCGAGCTGCACGTCGACGGAGCGGAACGTGATCTCCGGGTGGTTCCGGGCGTCGAAGAAATCGGCGCCGTAGAGCACATGATCGCGGAACTCGGGCGGCTGTTTGATGGAGATCGACTCGGCTCGGATGGCGCCGTTCAACTGGACGCCGTGCTCGTCGGACACGACCCGGGCGTCGACGTCATCGAACGTGGCCCGGAACATGGAGACGCCCATGTGCTGAATGGCGAATTGGAACGTGGAGTGGATGGGATCGGCGGCGAACGTGCCGGCGAGCGGTTGGGTGGTCGTGTTCATGCAAACTCTCCTCAGATTCGGAAACTATTCCGTATAGGTAGCTAACCGGAACATTCTCCGAATGTCAAGTGGTGGTTGAGAACCGATGACTAACATGGCCTCGACCGGCACGAGGAGGACGTCGATCACCCATGACTTCCAAAGAGGTGGTCTCCGGCCGGGTCTTGCTACGCGTGACCGGCCAGCCCCCACCCGAGCGCGCCGACGCTGCACGCAACCGCCAAGCCCTGCTCACTGCCGCCCGCAGGATCACGGTCGGTTGCGGAGTCGACGCGCTGTCGATGGATCGGGTCGCTGGTGAGGCCGGTGTCGGCGTCGGGACCGTCTACCGGCGCTTCGGCGACCGCGGCGGACTGCTCTATGCCCTACTCGACGAGGGCGAGCGCGAGTTCCAGGCGGCATTCCTGTCCGGCCCGCCACCGCTTGGGCCGGGCGCACCACCCGCAGCGCGAGTGCGGGCGTTCCTGCACGCCTGCGTCGATCTGCTCGAGTCCGAAGGCGACCTGCACGCCTATGCCGAAGCCCAGTCGCCGAAGTCGCGGTACCGCAGCGGCGCTCATTGGGCTCGTCGCGCCCACCTCGTGGCGTTGCTCGGCGTCGTCCGTCCCGGCGACCACACGGTGGATGCGGTGTACGTCGCCGATGCGCTGCTCGCCGCAGTCGGCGCCGGGCTCGTACTGCACCAGCGCCGAGACCTCGGATTCAGCGTCGAGCGCGTCAAGGACGGCCTGGACCAGCTACTCGAAGGCGTCGCCCCGAGCGAGGGACTTCACTGAACTGAGTACCGGTTGTTCATGTACCCGGTGGTGCTCGGGCACGGTCGGCGGTTGTTCACAGACGCAACCGAGGTTCCGAGGCTGCGTCTCGTGGAGACCAAGTCGTTCCGCTCGGGCATCGTGCTCCTGCGCTCGGGCAGCCTGACAGCTGCAGTGAGCAGGATCCGGATCGCGGTCACGGCTCTCGGCGATTGAGAAAGTCCGCAGTGTCGGTCACATTCCTGCATCGCCGCTCGTCATGGTTTGACGAAGCAAACGAGCCGGCGCCGAAGAAGGGCGCTGGACCCTCTTGAAGGAGAGCAGTTCGATGCAAGCACGAATGAAGAACCCGGCGATTGTCCTTGATGACGCGATGAACGGCATCCAGAACCTGTACAAGGCAATGCACCAGGGCGGCGTCGCTGCAACGACACTGGAGCTGGTCCACATGCGGGCCAGCCAGATCAACGGTTGCAGCGCCTGCGTCGACGCCGGAGTGCACAGTGCCCGCAAGGCCGGCGAGACCGATGACCGGCTGCTGGTCCTGCCGGCCTGGCGGGAGACGAGCGTGTTCACCGACGCCGAACGCGCCGCGCTGGCGCTCACCGAGGCCGCGACACGCCTCTCCGACGGAGCCGACGCCGTCACCGAGGAGATCTGGAAGGAAGCCACGCACCACTTCGATGAGAAGGGCATGTCGGCGATCATCCTGATGATCGCCACCACGAACTTCTTCAACCGGATCAACGCAACCATCAAGGAACCTGCTGGCGCAACGTGGGGCAACTGAGCGGACCGGCCGGCTCGCCGTTGCCGCCGACTGCTCATCGCCACGGATGCAGCGCTGGAGCTTGTGGATGTTGGTGACGGGTGCGCAGCCAGGAGCTGCCGCTGTTCGCCCGCCTCGGCCCGCACCCCCGCACGATGCTCGCCGACGCCATAGACGACGGCGAGCTGTGGCGGCTGTACGACCTGCCCGAGCGGGTTCTGCCGGCCAGCGTCCTCGACGCCCCGACGCCTACCGAGGCCGAGGCCCGCAAGGAGCTTCGCGCCATCGCCGCCCGCAGCATGGGCGTGGCGACGCTCGAGGACATGGCGGACTACCACCGCCAGCCGGGCGGACGACGGGGAGTTCACCGAACCGCTGATCGAGGAGCTGCGGCTGATGGCCGGGTGGCTCGAGCTCGACACCGTTGCCAGCGCGCCGGCGTGCCGTTCTCGAGCCCGACCTGTCCGAGTAAGCCGGCCGTCGCGTAGGTACCAGGTCTTCGACGAGAGCGGATGAGGGGAATCGAACCCCCGTATTCAGCTTGGGAAGCTGATGTTCTGCCATTGAACTACATCCGCAGCAGTCCGCGAGACTAGCGGCGCTAGGGTCCGCAGCCGTGATCCTCTCGGACCGCAGCCTGCACGAGGCGATCGCCGACGGGCACATCGTGATCGAGCCGTTCGACGAATCGTGCATCCAACCGTCGTCGATCGACCTCAAGGTCGGCGCGCTGTTCCGGGTCTTTCGCAACCACACGGCTGGCGTGATCGACGTCAAGCAGGACCTCGAGGAGCTCACCGAGCTGATCGAGATCTCCGAGGACGGCGTGTTCATGCTGCACCCGGGCGAGTTCGTGCTCGGCTCCACGCTCGAACGAGTGGTCGTTCCCGACGACCTCGTGGCCCGCATCGAGGGCAAGTCGAGCCTCGGTCGGCTCGGTCTGCTGATCCACTCGACGGCGGGGTTCATCGACGCCGGCTTCGACGGCCATGTGACCCTCGAGCTGGCCAACGTCGCAAGCCTGCCGATCACCATCTACCCGAAGATGAAGATCGGCCAGCTCAGCTTCATGACCATGACGACGCCGGCCGATCAGCCGTACGGGTCGGGAGCCAAGGGCTCCAAGTACCAGGGCCAGCGCGGCCCGACCCCAAGCCGATACTTCGAGAACTTCCAGTAGCGCAGCTGGCACGGTCGCCGTCAGGTGGCGATGTCCCCGTGGGCCTCTTCCATCCAACGAGTCCACAGCGCGTCGACCGCTGCCGGATCACCGAGATGCTCGCCGAGGGTGGTGTGCAAGTCGTCGTCGCTGATCTGGTCGAAGGCCGTGCTGCTCGACCACCGCGGCCAAAGCCGTCGTCACCTGCTCGACGCCGAATAGCGCTTCCAGCTCACGGTTGAGCCCTGGCGCCTTGCCGTACACGACGGCGCCGTACTGCGTGGAAGAGTCGAACTCATCCGAGGGTTGATTCGCAAGGGTGTCCTCCACCCCGAGCAGTGAGCGCAGCTGGCTGTACGTCGCCACGGTATGGATCCGTCGAGGTCGACGGCGTATCGGGCTGAGGGAACGTCAAATCGGGCGGTAGGCCGATGTCGGTCGAGCGCGTCCGGTCACCGGTATCAGGATCGTCGTCGTCGGGCGGGGCGATGACGGAGTTGGCGGTCGCGTGCGTCGTGGAGGCGCCAGAGGTAGCGGCGCCGAAATCCGATCCGCACGCTACGAGCGCGGGAGTGGCGACAGCCAAGACGGCGAGGATGCGGTGTGCCTTCATGCCAGTTCGTAGCGCCCACGGCACGTCGGGTTCACGAAGGGACGGTGATCTCCAGCGGCTGGCCGATCTCGTCGAGCACGATGTCGACCCGAAGGTCGAGGGTGGCGTCGGAGATGTCCTCGATCTCGGCCGGCCCGGAAGAGGACAATCGCAGCCGCCTCACGGACCCGTCGTCGGCGATCCACACCTCGGCGATGCTGGTGCCCGTCGGTGCCCCGAGGCTTCCGGCCGCGAGGTCGAAGCGAAGATACCGCACCGTGACACCTCCGAGCTCGGTCAAGCCGAGGTCGGCGACCTCGCCATCGGCCAACTCGGGTAGCCGTCCGAGCACGTCGGGCCTGACCACCAGCTGGGTGAACAGGCCCGCATCATCGGGATCCGGCGGACCGGTCTGCGTAAATGGCTCACCGTTGTCGGACTCGTACTCCACGCCGTCGACCACGACCACCTCTGAGGTGGTGCGCTGAGGTCGGGCCAGCGGGGGACCGGAGACACCCTCGAACTCGACGAAGAACCGGTAATCGGCGCTGTCGTCACCGAACACGACCGCACTCTCGCCGCTGAGATCGATGCCGACCTGCAGGCGGGTGTCAGGCTGGCCGAGGACGGCACCATCAAACGCTACGGTGCCCTTGCCTTCCACGTCGAACGTGGCGGTCCCGGCCCCCACCATGGAAAGCGAGGCGCTGCGCAGGGCCTGACGAGCCTGAACATTCAGCGGATTGGAGCCTGCGGTGGCGGTCGCAGGAGA
>JACDHN010000166.1 GCA_013821025.1 Acidimicrobiia bacterium
CACACACCCCTTCGGCCCCGTCCTTCACCATCAGCCCAGGTATGCCTCGCATCAGCAACGTCACGTCGCGGTTGGCGCCAGCCAACATCTCCGGATGAGCCGTCATGGCCATGTACACGGCGTGGTGCTCGGCGGCAAGCCCTGCGAACCCCCTGGCCAAGTTGGCCAGGCCCACGACGTGCGTCGGAGCGCCGCAACCGTCCGTGCCGACGTGGGCCACCCCGAGTGCCCGCAGATCGATCTCGGCGGTGATGGCTCGTTGCACCGGATGGTCGCAATCGAGGTAATCCTCGGTGGACCACCCATTGGCGACGCACGTGGCCAGCATGCCGGCGTGCTTGCCGCTGCAGTTCATTCGGATTGGGGTGGGTCCGCCGCCGGCCAGCAAGAATGAAGCGGCCGTTCGCTCGTCGTAGGGCATGGACGCCACATTGCGAAGCGCCGTCTCCGAGAGGCCAGCGCCTTTCAAGACTTTGCGAACCATGTCGCAGTGGCGGTCGGTGCCGTCGTGGCTGGCGGCCACAACCGCCAGCTGTTCGAGCGGCAGTTCGAGCCCGTTTGCCACCATGGCAGATGCCTGCAGCGGCTTCAATGCCGATCGCGGATAGATGCCGATGTCGGGATCGCCGGCCGCGTACACCACCGTCCGTCCGGCATCGAGCGCCACCGCCGTGCCGAAGTGCACGGACTCATCCACCTCGCTACGCCCGATGACGGCCACGGGAACGTGACCGCCGCCCGACGCAAGCGAGCGCAGCCCGTCACCCACGCGGTGGCCTGGCGCGACGGCGGGCGGACCGCACGGACGTGAGGTCGCTCTCGATGACGGTATGGCGACGGCCCCAGTCGCTGATCAGCGCCTGCACCATGGCGGCCGCCGGGAGCGCCAGCACGGCCCCGACGGCGCCGAGGACGGTGGCGCCCCCCAGGGCAGAACCGAACGCCAGTGCCGGGTGCAGCTCCATCGTGCGGGCGGTGACGCGCGGGGCGAACAGGTAGTTCTCGATCTGCTGGTAGACAACGATGGCCGCCAGCACGATCACCGCTTTGAGCGGTGAGTCGAGGAAGGTCAGCAACAGCGGCAGGACGCCTGCGATGTACGTGCCGACCACCGGCAAGAACTGGCTGATGACGCCAACCCACAACGCCAGCGCCACCGGTGCCGCAGTGCCGAGTGACTGGAACACGATCCAGTGGAACACCGCCGACAGCAGGGCGAGCAGCGCCCTGGAATAGAGGTAGCCACCGGTCTTGTTGATGGCGATCTCCCATGCCCGCAGCACATGACCCTGGCGTCGCGGTGACAGCCGGCTCAGGATCACCCGCCGCAGCTTGGGCCCGTCGGCCACGAGGTAGAACGTGAAGAGCAGCACAGAGAAGACCTGCAACAGCACACCCAGCGCCGTCACCGACAGCTGCACGGCCTTGTCCTGCTGGCTCTCGATGAACTCCTGAACCGGACCGTTGGGATCGTTGAAGCTGTCGATGACCTCCTGGCCGTTGATCGACGTGTTGAACGTGTCGTTGATGAAATCGACCGTGTCGATGATGTACTGCTCGGAGTCCGACAGCAGTTCCGCTATTTGCGTGCCGACGAGCGTGCCGATCGCCGTCACGAACAGCAGGAAGATGATGACGACGCCGAGCAGGATCGTGCCTGTGCCCGTCCCGCGCCTCCAGCCGCGGGCCGCGAGGCGGTTGACGCCCGGCTCGATCGCCAGCGACAGAAAAAGCGACACGGCAAGCAGCAGGATGAAGCTGCTGAGGGTGCTCCACAGCGATCGCACGACCATCGCCGCCAGCCAGCCGACCCAGAACACGGCGACAGCAGGTACGACCCAGCGCGGCAGCCGCCGTTCCTCGTCCTCCTCGTCCTCATCGGGCGGCCCGGCCGGCCCGGCCTCGACTTCAGTCACGCACGGAGGTTAATCACCGCCGTCTCGGTACCGGCGGTGACCAATGATCACGGTTTTGTGCGGTGACAAAGAGTCCTCTGTTCGCCCATCGCAGTATCGAATACGATCGCCGTCATGACCGAGCTCGAGACCATGCCCTCGAAGGCATACACCGACGATCGTGCCCACGTGTTCCACTCGTGGTCCGCCCAGCGGCTGCTCGACCCGGTGGTCGTCGCCGGCGCCGAGGGATGCCGTTTCTGGGACGATCAGGGCACGAACTACCTCGACTTCTCCAGCCAGCTCGTCAACATGAACATCGGGCACCAGCACCCAAAGATGGTGCAGGCCATCAAGGACCAGGCCGATCGTCTGTGCACGGTCGCCCCGATCCACGCCAACGACGCCCGCAGCGAGGCGGCACGTCTGATCAGCGAGGTGGCGCCCGGCGACCTCGACATGGTGTTCTTCACGAACGGCGGCGCCGAAGCGACCGAGAACGCGATCCGGATGGCGCGCGGGCACACGGGCAGGTTCAAGGTGTTGGCTGCGTACCGCAGCTACCACGGCTCGACAGCGGGAGCGATCACCATGACCGGCGACCCCCGCCGCTGGGGCAGCGAGCCAGCCACCATGCCGGGCGTCGTGCGCTACTGGGGACCGTACACGTACCGTTCGTCGTTCCACGCCACGAACGACGTCGAGGAGTGCGAGCGGGCGCTTGCCCACCTCGAGGACGTGTTGATGGTGGAGGGAGGCCACACCGTCGCTGCAATCGTCCTGGAGACGGTCGTCGGGACGAACGGCATCCTCGTCCCGCCCGACGGCTACCTGCAGGGCGTGCGTGAACTGTGTGACCGCCACGGCGTCGTGATGATCGCCGACGAGGTGATGGCCGGGTTCGGGCGCTGCGGTGAGTGGTTCGCCGTCGACCGTTGGGGAGTCACGCCCGACCTGATCTGCTTCGCCAAGGGCGTGAACTCGGGCTACGTGCCGCTCGGCGGTGTCATCATCAGCCGAGCCATCGCCGACACCTACGCCGAGCGGCCCTACACCGGCGGCCTCACCTACTCGGGCCATCCCCTGGCCTGCGCATCGGCCGTGGCCAGCATCAACATCTTCCGCGACGAGGGCGTCATCGAGCACGCCAGGCACCTCGGCGACGACATTGTCGGGCCCGAGCTCGACAAGCTCGCCGACCTTCATCCCAGCGTCGGAGAGGTCAGAGGGCTCGGCGTGTTCTGGGCCATCGAGCTCGTCAAGGACCAGGCCACGCGAGAGCCGCTCGTGCCGTACAACGCCACCGGCGAGGCCAACGCGCCGATGGCCGCCGTGGCCGGCGCCTGCAAGCAGCACGGCCTGTGGCCGTTCACCCACTTCAACCGGCTGCACGTCGTGCCGCCGATCACCATCAGCGACGACGACATGCGTGAGGGGCTGGCCATCATCGACGAAGCCCTGTCGGTGGCCGACACGCACACCACCGCCTGAGGGCGTCGACTCGCCGGCTGCGCAAGGAATCTCGCTTCCCGGGGACAGGGATCACGCCTTGTTAGCCTTCGGCAAGTGCGTCGTCCGCCCGCCGTTGCCGTGATCCCCGCTCGCGGGGGGTCGAAGGGCATCCCGCTGAAGAACCTGGAAGAGGTTGGCGGGCGCTCGCTCGTCCGGCGGGCCGTCGAATCGTGCCTCGCCTGCGAGCCGATCGCATCCGTCGTCGTCAGCACCGACGACGACGCCATCGGGCGTGAGGCTTCGGCGGCGGGCGCTCGAGTGATCCGCCGGCCGGCCGAGCTGTCAGGCGATGATGCCTCGTCGGAGAGCGCCGTCCTGCATGCCATGGGCGAGCTCCGCGAGAGCGGGATCGACGCTGATGTCATCGTGTTCGTGCAGGCGACAAGCCCGTTCATCGATCCCGTCGCCCTGGCGTCAGCGGTCGAGCAGGTGCAGCGCGGCGACGCCGACGTCGTGTTCGCAGCGACAGCCAGCCACGAGTTCCTGTGGCGTCGCCACGCTGACGACTCGATGACGGGCCTCAACCACGACCCGTGCGTTCGAGCGCGCCGCCAGGACCGCGAGCCCGACTGGCGCGAGACCGGCGCCTTCTACGTGATGCGCGCCGAAGGGTTCGAGAGCGCCCGCCACCGCTTCTTCGGTCGGGTCAGCGTGGCGGCTGTCGATGAGCAGGACGCCCTCGAGATCGACACACCTGACCAGCTCGCCCTCGCCAGGGCGCTCGCCCAGGACCGCGAACCGGTCGCGACACGGGCATCGCCCCGATTGTCGGACGGCGCGGACGTCCGCCTGCTCGTTACCGACTTCGACGGTGTCCACACGAACGATCGAGCGCTCCTGGCGGACGACGGCACCGAGATGGTCATCGTGAATCGGGCCGACGGCCATGGTGTCAAGCTGCTGCGGCAGGCGGGACTCCCGATGCTGATCCTCTCCACGGAGACGAACCCAGTGGTCTCCCGGCGGGCCGACAAGCTGCGCGTGGCGTGTCTTCAAGGGCTCCACGACAAGTGGCCGGCGTTGCGTTCCTGGCTCGACGAGCACGCCATCGAGCCGGCGGCCGTAGCCTACGTCGGCAACGACGTCAACGACCTCGAGTGCCTCCAGCACGTGGGCACGCCGATCGCCGTGGCCGACGCCCATCCGCTCGTCATCGCCGCCGCCCGCCACGTCACACGCTCGGCCGGTGGCGACGGCGCCGTGCGCGAGGTCGCCGACCTGCTGCTCGCCGCGCTCGGCGAAGCAGCACCCGTCCCCCA
The DNA here is from genome assembly GCA_013821025.1 of Acidimicrobiia bacterium. Lineage (GTDB taxonomy): Bacteria > Actinomycetota > Acidimicrobiia > Acidimicrobiales > Ilumatobacteraceae > JACDHN01. The sequence goes on from JACDHN010000166.1 coordinate 4,667, forward strand.
CCAAGGAGCACCATCGTGACAACCACCATGATCGGCGACCGCGTCATCGGCGACGGTCATCCCGCCTATCTGATCGCCGAGATCGGCATCAACCACAACGGCGACCTCGACATCGCCAAAGCTCTCATCGATGCCGCTGCCGACGCCGGATGCGACGCCGTCAAGTTCCAGAAACGGACACCGGACATCTGCGTGCCCGACGATCAGAAGGACCAGATCCGCGAGACGCCGTGGGGAACCATGACGTACCTGGAGTATCGCCACCGCGTCGAGTTCGGCGACGCCGAGTACAAGGACATCGGTGCCCACGCCTCCGCCCACGGCCTGGACTGGTTCGCCTCCCCCTGGGACGTGCCGTCGGTCGCCTTTCTCGAACGCCTCGATGCGATCGCCTACAAGGTCGCTTCGGCATGCCTCACCGACGACGAGCTGCTGGCGGCCATCCGCGCAACGGGGCGGCCCGTCATCCTGTCCACCGGCATGTCCACGATGGACGAGATCGACCACGCCGTCGAGGTGCTCGGCACGGACCGGCTGATCCTGCTGCACACGACGTCGACCTACCCCTGCCCGCCCGAGGAGTCGAACCTGCGGACGTTGTACACACTGAAGGACCGTTTCGACGTACCCGTCGGCTATTCCGGGCACGAACGGGGCCTGCAGGTGTCGATCGGCGCCGCAGCGATGGGCGCCTCGGTGATCGAACGTCACATCACGCTCGATCGGACGATGTGGGGATCCGATCAGGCCGCTTCGGTGGAGCCACAGGGCCTGGCTCAGCTCGTGCGTGACATCCGCATCATCGACATCGCGCTCGGCGACGGCGTCAAGCGCGTGTACCCGGGCGAGATCACGCCCAAGCAGCGACTACGCCGGGTCGGCTGAACTCTGTGCGAGTGCTGGCCATCGCTGAGAGCGACGCGTACGCTAAGTGGTCCGCATGGTTGCTCGAACGCGCGCCGGCAAGCTGGTCGTGTGAGTTCTGCCTGGTGCACTCCGTGATCTCGCCGTCGGATCGCCAGCTGGCGACGGCGGTCGCAGGAACCCGCTTCGGCTGTGCCGACGTGTCGAGGCACGGCATCGTCGGGCTGCGAAGAAGGATCGTGCGCGATCGGCCCGACGCGGTTGTGCTTGCAGCGACCGGACCAACTGTGGCAGCCGTCACGGCATCACTCCCGCGTGACCGACCGGTGATCGTCGCTGCGCTCCCGGGCGTCGCCCTGCCGGTCGCCGAGCGGGCACTGCGCGCCAGGCGTCACGTCGACGTGTTCGTCACCCACAGTCGGCGCGAGCACCAGCTCTATCGCCAAGGGTTCCTGGGCATCGGCGCCGACACGGAGGTAGCGCTGGCGACGCTTCCGTTCCTCGGCCATCACAACGCGTCGGCGAGTCGTGCAGCGTCGACCCGGCCGGTGTTCGCCGCTCAGCCGTCGGTGCCCACCTCTCGAGCCGAGCGGCTGCAAGCACTGCAGCTGCTCGCCGCGCTCGGACCACCGGCACCGCTGGTGAAGCTGCGGGGGGAACCAGGTGAGCGGCTCACCCACCGGGAAGCGCACCCGTATCCCGAGCTGTGGCAGGAGCTCGTCGATCGAGGTGTCGTCGACCCCTGCGCGATCGAGTTCGGCGGTGGCCAACTGACCGACGCCCTGAGTGAGGCATCCTGCCTCATCACCGTCAGCTCTACGGC
>JACDHN010000167.1 GCA_013821025.1 Acidimicrobiia bacterium
GGCCGGCGAAGCGGCTGGAGGCGCCGGCGTGCCGAATCGGGTCTTGACCTCTGAACGTCGCGGTCCGGTCACGTTCACGATTGGACGACCGAACCAGGCTTCGGCGAACCGGTACCGGTTCGCCTGGCGTGTCGTTCGTGCGCAGGCCGGTCCGGCTTCGCCGGTCGGCGGGAGCTCGCCAGATGGGGGGTTTCAAAGGGGGAAGGTCTCTTTCCCCCCTTTGCGGATCACTCGGTGGCGATGGCCGCTAGGACGTTCATGTTGGACGCCTTGTAGGACGGGTAAAGGGCGGCGATCAGGCCGGCGATCACGGCGCCGACGAGTATGAACGTCATCGTCGGGAACGAGAAGCTGAGCCCATCGATGACACTGTCGGGCACCGCCAAGGTCAGGGCGACGCCGATCAGCGAACCGACGACGATGCCGATGATGGCGCCGAACAGCGACACGATCACCGCCTCCCAACGCACAGCGCGCCGGGTCTGGCGTTTCGTCATGCCGACGGCGCGCAACAGTCCGATCTCTCGTGTGCGCTCGAACACCGCCAGTGCCAACGTGATGGAGATGCCGAGCACAGCGATGGCGATGGCGAACACGAGCAGCCCGCTGATGATGATCAACAGCTGGTTGATCTGATCCTCCTGCGTCGCTCGGAACTGGGCGTTCGTCTCGATGTTGGCTTGCGGGAACTCCTCGAGCGCTGCTGCGATGGCGTCGTCGGCCTCCGCAGGGCTCACGCCGTCGGCGACCTTGCCGACGACGAAGAAGTCGCGCGGCGGCGCGCCGGACACGTCGTCGAGCGTCTCGATCGAGATCAGCCAGTTGCCGACGAGCGTGGCATCGCTGAAGATCCCGCTGACGCCGAGAGTGCGCTCCGCGCCGTTGGGGAACGTTGCGTCGACGTTGTCGCCGACCTGCAGGTCGAGGTCCTTGGCCGGGTCCTCGTGCACGAAGACGCCGTCGGCGCCGAGCTCGGTCAGCGAGCTGCCCTCGGCGACGTCGATCGAGATCAGCTGATCGAGTGCCTCAGGATCGGCGGCGCCGATCGTGCGCGTCTCGCCCTCGATCTGCATCTGCGTGCCCCGGATGGGCGAGACGGCCGCCAGCTCCGGCACGTCCTTCATCGCATCGGCGATCGAGGGCGGCATGCCTTGGAACGAATCGGTGGTCACGATGTAGTCGGCTTGCACCGAGTTCTCCAGTACCCGTCCGAACGAGTCCCGCAGGGATGACGCGAAGATCGATGCCGCGCTGACCAACGCCACACCGATCATCAGTGCCGCAGCGCTCGACGATGTTCTGCGGGGCGAGCGGGCGGCGTTGTCGCGAGCCAGACGCCCCGATGTGCCGAACAGCTTCGACACCGGCCACCCGAGCGTCCTCGTCACCGGTCGGGCGACCGTGGACGACAAGCTGCCGACACCGACGAAGATCAGCAGCGCCCCGCCGCCAGCGAGGGCGGCGAGTCCGATCGTGCCGCCTGGGCGCACGAACAGCCCGATGAGAAACGCCACTGCGCCGATCAGCACCGTGATGGTGCCGGCGACGAGCCGGCGCGAGTTGATGGAGTCGAATCCCAGCTCGGGTCGCATCGCTGCCACCGGAGGGATCTTCGCCGCCCGGCGCGCCGGCACGAGCACCGACATCAGCGTGATGCCCACGCCGACGACGAACGCCATGACGATCGTGCGCGGCAGCAGTATCGTGCCGGCGGACGGGAATCCTGCGCCGGCGGCGTTGAACAGCGCCGAGAGTCCCTTGGCGATCAGGATGCCGAGGCCGATGCCGGCGATGGTGGCGACGATCGACATCACAAGTGCCTCGACGATCACCATTCGCCGCACCTGTTTGCCGGCGGCGCCGATCGCCCGGAGCAGCGCCAGCTCTCGAAGGCGCTGGCCGATCGTGATGGCGAACACGTTGTTGATGATGAACGCGCTGACGAACGCCGTGACGAAGGCGAACACCAGCAGTCCTTGGGCGAAGATGTCGATGAACTCGTTGACGTCCGCTGCCTGCTCTTCGGACAGCTCCGTTCCGGTGATGACTTCGGTGCCTTCGGGGAGGATGTCTTCGACCGCCGCTTGCACGCCGGCAGGATCGGTCCCTTCGACGAGTGAGATGTCGACAGCGTCGATTCGGCCCTCGGTGCCGAGCACGTCCAGCGCCGTGTCGAGCGCGAATACGCTGATCGAGGCGCCACCGAATCCTTCGGAGTCGCCGAGCCCGACCAGGGCCGTGACCGTGAAGTCGAACGTGCCGACATCCGTCGTGATCTTGACGTCGTCGCCGACGCCCACATCTGCCTTCTCGGCTGTCACGCCGTCGAGCGCCACCTCTCGCTCGCCCGTCGGGCGGTTGCCCTCGCGCACGGTGATGGTACTGAGCTCCTCGTCCTCGGTGTCGGTGACGCCGAGGCTCGGACCGTTGGACGACACGGCCTCTCCTTGGAGGTCGATGACCTGGGCATAGCGGGCAACGGTCGGTACAGCGGCGCGGACGCCCTCGATGCCGGCGACGTCGTCGGCGATCTGGAGGGGGATCGGCTCGCGAGAGATCCCTTCGTTCGTGTCGCCGAACTCCAGACTGGAGCGCACCTCGAGATCGATGTTCTCGTTGATGTCGGAGAACAAGCTGTCGAACGACGACTTGAGGCTGTCGGCGAGCACGAACGTCCCGACGACGAACGCCACGCTGGCGGCGATGGCGATGGCGATGGCGATGGTGCGGCCGATGCGCGAGCGCAGACTGCGGCGGGCGATGAGTCCCGTGGCATGAGAGCTCATGTCACGCTCCCATGCTCTTCACATGTTCGAGCACGGTGTCGGCCGTCGGTTCGGTCATCTCGTCGACGATCCGCCCGTCGCCGAGAAACACGACGCGGTCGGCGTACGAAGCGGAGTTGGGGTCGTGCGTCACCATGACGATCGTCTGGCCGTGCTGGCGCACGGCGAGCTGCATGAACTCGAGGATCTCCGAGCTGCTGACGCTGTCGAGGTTGCCCGTCGGCTCGTCGGCGAAGATGATCGTCGGCCGGCTGGCGAGCGCCCTGGCGACGGCGACGCGCTGCTGCTGGCCTCCCGACAACTCGCTCGGCCGGTGCGACAGCCGGTCGCGCAGACCGACCGTGTCGATGACCTGATCGATCCAGTCCGGCTCGCCCTTCGAGCCCCCGAGCATCAGCGGCAGCGAGATGTTCTCGCCGGCCGTGAGGGTGGGGATCAGGTTGTAGGCCTGGAACACGAACCCGACCTGCGTCCGGCGAAGCTCGGTGAGGTGCTTGTCGTTGAGCTTGGCCAAGTAGGTGTCGCCGATGTACACGGCGCCCGACGTCAGCTCGTCGAGTCCGGCCAAGCAGTGCAGCAGCGTGCTCTTGCCAGAGCCAGAAGGGCCCATGATGGCCGTGAAGCGTCCGGGCTCGAACGCCACTGTCACACCGTCGAGCGCCCGAACCTGGGCGTCGCCGATGCCGTACACCTTCGTGGCATCGATCGCCCCTGCTGCTGCGAGACGATCGCCGGGGGTCGTCGAGATCGTGGTCGGGGTCGAAGTCATGGCGACTGTTGTAGTCCGCAAACGGGTTGCTGCGCGCTGAATTCTCCATGAAAGCGGTCACGGCCTTCCGCGAACGACGACTGACGGGGCTCGTTCGAGGCCGTACGACGACTGACGGGGCTCGTTCGAGGCCGTACGCTCGCGAACGATGGCGTGTCCTTCCTGTCACCTCCCCGTTCCCGACGGGGCATCGTTCTGCCCTGCGTGCGGGCACGCGCTGGGTTCGGCAGGGTCCGAGGAGCGTCGCGTCGTCACCGTGGTGTTCGCCGACCTCGTCGGCTACACGAGCCTGGTCGAGGAGATGGACCCCGAGCAGGTGAAGCGAATGGTCGACCAGTGCTTCGCCCGGCTCGTGGCCGACGTGGAGGTGTTCGGCGGCCGTGTCGACAAGCTGCTCGGCGACGCAGTCGTGGCGCTGTTCGGAGCGCCGGTGGCCCACGAGGACGACGCAGAGCGAGCGGTACGGGCGTCGCTGCGAATGCAGAGTCACCTTGCGGAGCCGTTCCAGATGCGCGTCGGCGTCAACACCGGCGAGGTCGTCGTGGGCACGCTCGCCGGCACCGACTACACGGCGATGGGTGACGTCGTGAACACGGCGGCTCGCCTACAGGCACTGGCGGATCCCGGCACCGTGCTGGTGGGTGACGCCACGGCCGCCCTGCTGTCGGCGGCCATCACCCGCGAACCCCATGGCGTGACGCAGCTTCGGGGGAGGAGTCGGGCCGAGGCCGTGTGGCGCGTCACCGGCACGGTGCTGCCCACGCCAGCCAAGCCGTCACGCCAGGCCGTGCCGTTCGTCGGGCGCGCTCACCAATGCCAGATGCTGAACGCGGTGACGGAGATGGTGGTGGCCGGGCGTGGCGCCATCGTGTCGGTCGTGGGCGAGCCGGGCATCGGCAAGACACGGTTCGTCGAGGAGGCGATCGTTGCCGCCCGCACCGAGCACCCGGAGATCGCCTTGCGCCGGGGCGCCTGCGCCCCGTACGACGAGACGAATATCTGGTCGCCGATCGCGAGAGCTGCCGCCGATGCCGCCGACATCGACCCGTACCTGTCGCCTGACATCATTCGCACCAGGGCCATGCATCACGCCACGGCCATGTGGGGAACCGAACGCGTGGAACCCGAGCTGACAGCGGCCGTGGAGGCGCTGCTGCACATGCTCGGTCACCCCTCTGCTCTGGATCGGCTCGATCCGCACGCCGCCCGTGACGAGGTGGTGCGCAACATCGTCGCAGAGCTCGGCCGGCATGCCCGCTCCCACCCGGTGATCCTGTGGATCGATGATGTCCAGTGGGCCGATCCGGCGCTGCTGGATGCCTTGAGGGTGGCGGCCCAGTCGCTGGCGGACCTGCCGCTGCTGATCATCACCGCCCATCGGCCTGATCGAGACGTGATCTGGCCGCCGCTGTTGGAGCGGGCGCTGCTGTTGCGCCTGCCGATCGGACCGCTCACCCGCGAGGCGGCACGGAACCTGTCAGCCAGCATCCTCGGCGGCGATCTCGACGACGAGGCGGCCGAGCGGCTGTACGACCGCAGCGGGGGCAGCCCGCTGTTCCTCACCGAACTGGGTGCGATGACGGTCTCCGACGGTGACACGACCGCGCTGCCCGGGTCGCTGCGGGCGTTGATCGCTGCCAGGCTCGACGGCCTGCCGCCATCGCAGCGGGCCATCATCGACAACGCCGCCGTGCTTGGTGTCTCGGGCACGGAAGGAGGGCTGTACCGCTTTGCCAGGGAGATGGGTCAGCGGTTCTCACCTGGCGATCTGTCCGAGCTCGTCGCCGACGGGTTCCTCGAGTTGTCGGGGCTGGGCTGGCGGTTCCGCAGCGACGTCGTGCGCGATGTCGCCTACGAGACGCTGACCAAGCAGGTGCGAGCCCAGCGCCACGCCGGTGTGGCCAGCGTGATGGAGAAGGACCCCCGCTTGACGCTCGACGAGCGAGCCCATCACATGGCCACTGCTGCCGAGTTGGTGATCGAGATGGGTTCGATCTCGGGGGTGTCGCGGTCCATCGGCCCAAAGGCCGTGTCGACCCTGGCAGAAGCGGCCCAGCGGTCGCTCGAGACCGGATCGTTCGGGCACGCCGAGCGCCAGGCCACGAGGGCGCTCGACCTGCATCAGGCGACTCCCGAGATCGAGCGCGAGCTCCAGATCGCCAGGGCTACGGCGTTCGCCGAGACCCACCGGCTGCCAGAGGCGCACGCAGATGCCAGCAGTGTGCTGGCGGCCGCACTCGCCGTCGGCGACCGGGTCAACGAGGGTGAGGCCCGGCGCCTGATCGGTACCATCGCCCAGCAGCGAGGAGACCTGCCCACCGCTCGCGAAGAGCTGGAGCGATCGGTCGACCTGTTCCGGGACCTGGGCGACGACGGCCGGCTTGCCGAATCGCTGCTCGCCAGAGGCTTCGCCGAGGTATTCGGTGGATCTCTGGCCGTCGCAGAGCAGGTGCTCGGCGAGGCCGACGAGATGTACCGTTCGCGAGGTGACGACCGGGGTTCGGCGTGGGTCGGCCAGCACCTGGCGTGGGTCTCGTTCCTGAGCGGCGATCATGCCGAGGCCGATCGGCGCCTCGTGAGCGCCGCCCACACATTCGAGCAGCTCGGTGACCGGTCGGGCGTGTCGTGGGCCCACGGGCTGTTGGCGTGGGTGCGCTACTTCCAGCGACGGTTCGAAGACGCCGAACAGCTCGCCGAGGACGTCCGGCTCGAGGTGCGCGGGTGGGGTGACCGCTGGGCCTCGATGATGATGCAGACGCTCATCGCCAACGTGCG
>JACDHN010000456.1 GCA_013821025.1 Acidimicrobiia bacterium
GATGGGCGTCGATGCCGCCGAAGTCGACGAATCGCCCGTGGTACTCGGGGTGCTTGTCGTACCAGAGGGATTTCATGGCGTCTAGGAACTCGTCGGTCACGGCGCCGCGCTCTGCGAAGTTGGCCCCGATGGCGGCGAACTCCGACTCGAGATATCCGACGCCGACACCGAGGGTCAGGCGTCCAGCGCTCAGCACGTCGAGGCTGGCGAGCTGCTTGGCCAGCACCACCGGGTTGCGCTGGGGCATGATCACGATGCCAGTGGCCAGCCGGATCGTCGTGGTGTGGGACGCCGCCCAACACAGGCCGAGCAGCGGATCGAGTGCCGGTTCCTGTGGGCCCATCGGCGACGGTGGCACCTGCGGATCGGGAAGCACGATGTGCTCACCGGCCCACAACGAATCGAAGCCGGCGTCCTCAGCCTCGGCCGCCGTCGTTGCCAGCATCTCGGGTCGGCTCCTCGGACCCATGTTGATGTGGAACAGCCCCAGCTTCATCCCGCAGTATGCGCACGGCGAGATCGACGTGACACGACTCGACTCCTAGTCTGCGGCGATGACGAGAGGACGTTTGCAGGGCAAGACGGCGGTCGTGACCGGCGGCGGCAACGGCATCGGGAGAGCTTGCTGTCAACGGTTCGCCGACGAGGGTGCCCGAGTGGTGGTGGCCGACTTGCTGGCGGACAACGGCGCCGAAACGGTCGAGCTGGTGACGAAGGACAGTGGTGAGGCGCTCTTCTTCGAGCTCGATGCCGCCGAAGAGTCTGCGAACGTGGCATTGATGGCGAGCGCCATCGAGACGTTCGGCAGCATCGATGTCGTCGTCACGGCGGCCGGCATCTCGCACGCCGACTACCGCAGTGGTGACCGCAGCGGAAACGAGGCGCTGGTGGATCGAGCGATCGAGGCGATGGCGGACCCGCCCAAGGCCTTTCTCGACCTCACCCTCGAAGCGTGGCAGCGGGTGCTCGACGTGAACCTGACCGGCACGATGCTCGCCGTACACGCTGCTGCCGCGCACATGGTCTCCGCCGGCAACGGTGGCTCGATCATCACCGTGGCCTCGGTGGCGGCCAAGAATCCCGACGCCGGTCCGCTGCCGTACGCCGTCTCGAAGGCCGGCGTGTGGATGTTCACGAAGTCGGCCGCTCGCATGCTCGGTCCGGCGGGGATCCGTGTGAACGCCCTCGGCCCCGGCTTCATCCAGACGAACATGACCGACGTGCTGACGGAGATCCCCGGCGTACGGGAAATGTTCACGACGACGCTGCCGCTGCGTCGCCTGGGTCAGCCGTCGGAGATCGCCGACGCCGCCCTCTTCCTGGCCGGCGACGAGTCGTCGTACGTCACGGGTCAAATCCTGCACCCCGACGGGGGTTACTTCACCGGCTGACGCCTCAGACCGAGTAGGCGTGCGACTTCAGGTCGGCGAGATCGACGAACTCCAGGGCGGACACGTGCGTCGACTCCAGCACCACCAGGCAGGCGGCACCGGCTTCGAGTGCCTCGGCCCAGCGCGGCGCGCACACGCACCACTGGTCACCAGGCTTCAGCCCGGCGAACCCGTACTGTGGCATCGGCGTGACGAGGTCGTTGCCCTGAGCGACGCTGTACTCCAGGAACCCTGCGGTGACCCGGCAGCACACCACATGCATGCCGGGGTCGTCTCCGTGGTTCTCACAACACCCCGTGCGGTAGTAGCCGGTGAGCGGGTCCATCGAACACGGGACGAGCTCGGTCCCCAGCACGTTGATCTGGTCCATCACGACATCTTGCCCGGTCCCCACGTCGTAGCCTGACGTCATGCTCGAACCCGCCATCAAGGACCTCGCCACCGCCAAGAACTTCGGCACGCTCTCCTTCCGCCTCCCATCGGGGCAGATCGCCAGCCACGTCATGTGGGTCGACGCCACCGATGAGCACCTCCTGATCAACACCGAGATCGGCCGCGCCAAGTACAAGGCCATCTCCGCCGACCCGCAGGTGACGGTCACGGTGTGGAACGCCGACAACGCCTACGAGTACGGAGAGGTGCGCGGCACCGTGGTCGGCGAGGTTGGCGGCCAAGAGGCGCGAGACCACATTGACGCCCTCTCGCAGCGCTACTTCGGACATGACTACGCCGCGCCGATCGGCACCGAGCGGGTGATCCTGAAGATCCAACCCGATCGGCAACGGTCGACCGGGACGTGAGCGAGCGCAGCGAGTGAGCGGTCCGGCCAGG
>JACDHN010000457.1 GCA_013821025.1 Acidimicrobiia bacterium
TCGTGCCGAACGCCGAGGTGGTGCGTGCCGGGCTCGCCCGCGACGACCTGTTCACCGTGGTGCACGAGCAGTTCCTCACCGACACGGCCCGCTATGCCGACATCGTGCTGCCGGCCACGACGCAGATAGAGACGTCAGACGTGGTGGCGCCGTGGGGCCACCTGTGGATGGGATGGAACGAGGCCGCCATCGCTCCGGTCGGCGAATCGTGCAGCAACACCGAGATGTTCCGTCGGCTGGCCGGAGCGATGGGATATGAGGAGCCGGCGTTGTTTGTCTCCGACGAGCAGCTGCTCGCCGACGCCCTCGGCGGCCAGGTCGATCTGGCCGAGATGCGCCAGGTCGGCTGGGTGCGCGTTCCATACCCCGACGACGGCCGCCCGTGGGGCTCTGGCGAGTTCCCGACCCCGTCTGGCAAGGTCGAGCTCGTCAGCGAGACGCTGGCCGCCATGGGCCAACCGGCGCTGCCAACGTTCGTGCCGCCTCGCGAAGGCCCACACGGCGACGACGATCTGCGGGCCAAGTACCCGCTGCAGCTGCTCACCCCGAAGCACCACACGCGCTTCCTCAACAGCGGGTACGCCCAGCTCCCTAAGCACGGGCCGGCCGAGGGTGGACCGTTCGTGGAGATCGATGTCGCCGACGCCGACGCCAGAGGACTGGCCGACGGCGACACGGCCCGGGTGTGGAACGATCGGTCGTCGCTCGACCTGCCGGTTCGGGTCAGCGCACGACTGCGTCCTGGCGTCGTGGCCATCCCGTTCGGATGGTGGATGAACCACCACCCCGACGGCAAGGTGGCCAACTCGCTGACCAACGACACGCTCACCGAGTGGGGCGGGGGTGTTGCCTTCAGCGACACGCTCGTGCAGCTCGCCGCGAAAGGATCCGCCGATGCCTACTGATGTCCCCGACGACGTGACCACCAAGCGTGACCGCGACACCGTCAGCGCCACGGCCGTGGTCGAGTCCACACCGGAGGAGATCTTCGAGTTCCTCCGCCGGCCGGCCAACCACGCCGTCATCAGCGGTGACGGCAGCGTGCGCGACACAACAGGCGGGGACGAGCGGCTGGCTGCCGGCAGCAGGTTCGGCATGAAGATGAAGATCGGGGTCCCGTACCGCGTGAGCTCGAAGGTCAGGGAGTTCGAGGAGAACCGGACCATCGCCTGGTCACACTTCGGCGGTCATCGCTGGCGCTGGGTGCTCGAACCCACCGGAGCGGGCGCGACCCGCGTCACCGAGACGTTCGACCAGTCGACGGCCGTCTTCCCGCCAGGTCTACGCCTCGCCGGCTTCCCGAAGCGCCACGAAGCGAACGTGGCGAGATCAGTCGCCAACCTCCGCGACCACTTCGCCCGCTAGCCGAACTCAGCGGCTCTCCTCGCAGATGGCTTTCGCCTCCTCGAGCGACGAGCAGTCGCAATGCGCATGTTCGCCTCGGTACGGGTAGATGCCGACGCGCCATACGGAACTGTTGGGTGGATTCCGGATCGAGAAGAAGTCGTTGTCGCGCACGCCCTGCAGCATGAGGAAGTCATCGGACGTAGAGCGATCCCTCCATGTGACCCGCGGTCGAGCGCCCATCCGTTACCTCCGCTTGAGCAACGATCGTTATCAGCGTACAAGCGAACCTGCTCGCCTCGCGCTGATCGTTGATGCCTGTCGTGCGCGAGAATACCGGTGTGCGGATCCTTGGAGTCGATCTTGCTGCGCAGGCCAAGAAGACCGGTGCAGTACTTCTGCTTCCAGTCGATGATCGCCGTTGGCAGGTCAAGGAAGTTGAAGACAGTGCCACCGACGACGCGCTCGTCGCTGCCGCAACCTCGGTCGATGCCATTGGCGTCGACTCTCCGCTCGGCTGGCCCGTGGCATTCGTAGACGCCGTCACAGCGCACCGCGACCTGTCGCCGTGGCCCGGCCTGCCCGATCGATCGACGCTCACGCATCGTGACACCGACCGCGCCGTTACGGAGCTGCTCCGCAGGAAGCAGATCCGCATCAGGCCGCCGTTGTCGGTGTCCGCCAACACGCTCGGGTCGGTGGCGATGAGGTGCGCGCTGCTCCAGCGGCGCTGGCTTGACGACATCTGGGGGATGAGCGCGCCGCGGGATGGCACCGGGCCGCTCGTCGAGGTCTATCCTGCTGCTGCTCTGGCTGCCTGGATGATCGATTGCAAGGATTACAAGAGCCCCGATCGGGACAA
>JACDHN010000458.1 GCA_013821025.1 Acidimicrobiia bacterium
AAGACCAGTACGCCGGCGGCGATGCCGGCCAGGAGCCGGCGGCGCTTGGTCCAGCCGCCCGCTGCAGGCACTGGTTCCGTCTCATCGTCGGTCGTGGCAGCGATCTGCTGTCCGCCGCCGGCGCCGGCGCCATCGGACGCCGCTGAGGACGGCTCGGCGGGCGGTGCGCCTGGTGGTGCCGTGGGGACTGCGTCTGGATCGGCGGGGACCTCGAAGCGAAACAGCTCGACCTCGGGATCGCGAACGAACAGCACCGGCGTCGCCCACTCCACGCTGTCGACCTCGGAGTAGATGGCCTTACGGGCCTCGGCGACCGAGGCATCGATCGGATCCTGGCGGCTGATCAGGTTCGTGTACAGCTCCTCGGCGAACACGATGGCGGCCTCGTCGCTGATCTCGAACTGCATCGCCACCACGGCCGGCACGCCGAGCTGGACGAGTGTCGTCGCTACGCCGGCGTACGGGTCGGTGAGCGTGGTGCGAGCTCCCTCGCAGGAGTTCAGCACGACGAGGCGCAACATGCGTTGGTCGGCGAGCAGGTTGGCGAACAGCGTGTCGTCCACCGGAACCGACCGGCGGTCTTCGCTGTGCTCCAGGAACAGCACGCCTGTGCCCTGCTCGGTGAAGTCGCTGTGGCCCACGTAGTGCAGCACGTGGTAGTTGCCGTCACGGAGGTTCTGGCGCAGCGTCCGAGGGGTGGCCGGCTCCAGCCAATCGAGCACCACCCGCCCCGATTCGCACACGACGGCCAGCGCCTGCTCCACCCGCCGTCGCTCCTGGGCGACGTCGAGGGGGGCGAGATCGGTGGGGCTGGCGACGACACCCAGGATCCGCACCTGCTGGTGGATCTCGGGGGGTGGGGCCAGCGAGCCGGCGTCCAGCAGGCGCACGAGGGGCGTGCGGCGCTGGCTCGCCAGGAATCGAGGTGCTCGGTACAGGAACTCCCACGGCACGCTCAGCAGCGCCGGTGTGTTGGCCAAGGACAGGCTGAGCCGGAGCCCCCGTTCACGGTCGTCGGCGTGTGCCCTGGCGTGGTTGTAGGCGGCGGCCACGTCACCTTGGAACAGGGCGTCGGCCAGCGCCCCGCCCAACTGCTCGGCGTTCATGGTCGGTGGTCCGTCCCCGCCCACGTCCCGCGTGGTCGGCTTCGACGGCGTCGCCTTCCGGCTGGCGCCGTGCCCTCTGGCGAACTGCAGTACGGCCCGCTCCAGATCCGTCTCTGACAGCGGCACGGAGAACACCGACGTGGCGACTGCGCCTTCCTGATCGCAGGCGCGGACGTCGAACGCCCCGTCCGCCCGTGATGTGAACGTCACCCGGAAGTCGTCGTAGACATAGGTGGCCACTACCTTCAAGATGTTCACAACCGGCCGCTGGATACAAGGGGTAACTCTGCACAGGGGGCTCCGCCTCCTGTGGACCCCCCAAGAGACAGCGCCGGGGGGAGGGCGAAGATGGCCAAAGAGCCGATGGGCGATGTCGTCGTGCTGCTGCCGGGGATCCTCGGCAGCGTGCTGACGAGGGACGGCAAGGAGGTGTGGGCACCGTCGCCGGGGGCGATCGGGCGGGCGCTGTGGACGCTCGGGCGCAGCGTGAAGTCGCTGCAGCTCGACGACGACCCGTGGGAGACCGACGATCTTGGCGACGGCGTGGTGGCCACCCGCGTGATGCCCGACATCCACATCGTCCCGGGTCTGTGGGGCATCGACGGCTACAGCGGCATCTCGCGGATGGTCACCGAACGTTTCGACGTGGTGGCGGGCCAGACGTTCGTCGAGTTTCCGTACGACTGGCGGCGCGACAACCGGGTGGCCGCCCGCCACTTGCGACGGTTGGCCGACGAGAAGCTTCACGCCCAGCGTCGGGTGAACCCCGACGCCAAGCTGGTCTTGATCGGGCATTCGATGGGTGGGCTCGTGGCGCGGTACTTCTTGGAGTGTCTCGACGGATGGCGAGACACGCGGATGCTGATCACGTTCGGCACCCCATACCGGGGGTCGATCAACGCCGTCGACTTCCTCGTCAACGGGTTCGTGAAGAAGGTGGGACCGTTGAAGGTGGCCGATCTGTCGGGGCTGTTGCGATCGATGACGTCGGTGTACCAACTGCTTCCGGTGTACCCGTGCGTCGACCTCGGCGACGGCTACCAGCGGGTCGCTGAGACCGGCGACCGGCTGCCCGGCGTCGATCCAGCACGAGCGGCGT
>JACDHN010000459.1 GCA_013821025.1 Acidimicrobiia bacterium
CGGGATAGCGTGCGCGGCGATGGGACGCCGGTACGACACCGTGACGTTGCTCACCGACTACGGCAACACCGATGAGTTCGTGGGCGTGATGAAGGCGGTTGTGCGGGATATCGCCCCCCACGTCACCACCATCGACCTCACCCACGAGGTGCCGCCGTACGACGTGCGCGCCGGGGCCCTCACGCTCGTGCGGTCTGTTGGTTACCTTCCTGAAGGTGTCGTCGTCGCCGTTGTCGACCCTGGCGTCGGGACAGGTCGGCGGCCGCTGGCGATCGAGGTCGCCGAAGGAGCCGGCGTGTTCGTCGGCCCCGACAACGGCCTGCTGGCCCCGGCCGTCGCCCTGCTCGGCGGTGCTCAGCGTGCAGTCGTGCTCGACAATCCCGACTACCGGCTCGAGGCACTGGGCCCGACGTTCGACGGCCGCGACGTGTTCGCCCCAGCAGCCGCACACCTGTGCAACGGCGTCGACCTGTCCGAGTTCGGAGAGCTCGCCGACCCGGCGTCGCTGATGCCGGCTGCCGTACCGCTGCCCAACACCGAGGGTGAAGGTGTGATCACCGGCCAGGTGCTGTGGATCGACCACTTCGGCAATTGTCAGCTCAACATCGGACCCGAGGAACTCGATGTCCTGACCGGCAACGACACGGCCGTGCGTGTCACGCCGCTCGACGGCACTCCACGCGTGGCCAGCCGGGTGACGACGTTCTCCGAGCTCGGCGTCGGCGCCGTCGGCCTCGTGACCGATGCGTACGGGATGCTGGCCCTCGTGTGCGATCGTCGTTCGGCCGCCGTCGAGCTCGGGCTCGGGCCTGGCGATGACATCGCCCTCGAGCTCATCACCGACGGTCAATCGTCTCGGGCGCCCGGAGCGGTCGCCGTCGCCGTCACCCTCCCAACGCACCGCCCCTCTCCCCCCGAAGTGTGAGCGCTGGCGTGCGACATCGCCCGCACGGCTCACAGTTCGGCTGTCCCGCCGGGAACTGTGAGCGCTGACGTGCGAAATCGTTTACACCTCTCACAGTTCGGCGGTGAGGGGTGGGGCGTAGGATGACGGGGTGCGGCCGGCCACGACGTTGACGCTCGGATTGCTGCTGCTGGCGATCCTGGTCGCCGGCGTCATCGCCTTGCTACAGCTCTGAGCCGTTCCGTTACCATCTCCCGGCGGTGGGGGAACAGGCCAACATCAACTCGATCATCGACGGTCACGCCGGTGAGCTCGTCGCGCTGTACAGCCGCGGCCGGCCGACGACGTACGACACGTTGCGCCAGCAGGTGGCGGCGGCGCGTGGCGGTTTGATCGAGCGCGGTCTCGACGCCGGCGACCGGGTGGCGCTGCTGTGTGGTAACAACCGCCAGTTCGTCGTCAGCTATCTGGCCACCGTCGGTATCGGCGCGGTCGCCGTCCCGCTCAACCCGAGTAGCCCAGCCAACGAGCTCGAGCGCGAGCTCGGCGCCGCCGGAGTGGTCGCCGTGGTGGTCGACGCCACTGCGGCCAGTGTGTGGCGTCGCCTCGACGCCTCGTCGCTGGCGGACATCCGCCTCGTGATCGGCCCCGACTCGGCGTCAGGCACGACGGTGGGAGACGACGCCGTCCCGTTCGATGCCCTGATCGCCGCCGAGCCTGCGCCCACATCCGACGTCGACGCCGACCAGTTGGCGGTGCTGATCTTCACCAGTGGCACCGCCGGCTCGCCCAAGGCGGCGATGCTCAGCCACCGCAACCTGCTGTCCAATATCGAGCAGGCCCGCTCGTCGGGCGACCGCTTCTCCAGTGACGACGTCGTCTACGCCGTGCTGCCGCTGTTCCACATCTTCGGCCTCAACGTCGTGCTGTCGGCGGCCCTGGCCGAGGGCGCCACCGTGGTGCTCGTGCAGCGCTTCGACCCGGCCACCGCCATCGAGTCGATCCGCGCCCGCAAGATCACGGTGATGCCTGGCGTGCCGACGATGTGGGTGGCCATGTCGCAGCTCGAGAATGTACCCGACGACGCCTTCCACGGTGTGCGCCTCGCGCTGTCGGGCGCGGCGAGGCTCCCGGTCGAGACGGCCGAGTCGATGCGGTCACGCTTCGGATTGTCGATCTCGGAGGGTTACGGTCTCACCGAGGCCTCTCCGGTCGTCACCGGGTCGGCGGGCCACGAACCGCGCTTCGGCTCCATCGGCAAGGTGCTCGACGGTGTGGACGTGAAGCTCGTGAA
>JACDHN010000168.1 GCA_013821025.1 Acidimicrobiia bacterium
CACGTGCACAGCGACTCCTGCAGCCCGGGCCCGGCGCAGGAACCGCTGGGTGACGACGGTCAACCGGCCGGTGCGTACCGGTACCTGGGCAGCGTCGCCGCCCCGGGCCACACCCTGGAACTTCAGCCGGGCGATCTCGCCCTGTCCCAGCGCCGTGCACGCCTCAGGGCCGAGCAGGCGGCGCAGCAGCCGGATCCTGCGGTCGCCGAATGCTGCGACGCACACCCGGTCCAGCACATCGAGGCGGGTGAGCAGGTCGACCAGCGGTTGCGTCGTCGCGTCGTTCTTGCAGTCGATGTTGAAGCGGGTGTCTGGGAACGTCGTCAGCAGCTGCTCGAGCAGCGGGATCGGCTCGAGGCCGGACACCCTCGCTGTCATCACGTCGTCGATCGGAAGCATGGAGATGCGCCCAGGGCGGGCGCACGTGCGGGACAGGTCGTCGTCGTGGAACGCCAGCACCACGCCGTCGGCCGTCGCCTGCGCATCCGTCTCCACGTACCGGTAGCCGAGATCGACGGCCCGCTGGAACGCCGGCATCGTGTTCTCGGGAGCATCGCTGGCCCCACCGCGGTGGGCCATGGCGATCGGGCCCGGCCACACGAGGTAGGGGTGCACGAGACTCCTTCGCTCAGATCGAACGACCGGCCGCCTGCCAGTACTCGTCACGCAGCAGGCGCTTGTACAGCTTGCCCGTCGGGTGGCGCGGCAGAACGGGACGGAAGTCCACCGAGCGCGGGCACTTGATGTCGGCGAGCGCCTCACGGCAGTAGGCGATCAGCTCGCGCTCCACGGCGGCGGCCCGATCGCCGTCGGCGGGCATCTCCCTGGGCTGCACGACGGCCTTGACCTCCTCGCCGAACTCGTCGTTGGGTACGCCGAACACGGCCACGTCGATGACGTCCGGATGAGTGACCAACAGGTTCTCAGCCTCTTGCGGATAGATGTTCACACCGCCCGAGATGATCATGTAGGCCGCCCGGTCCGTGAGGTACAGGAAGTCGTCGTCGTCGAGGTACCCGACGTCACCCAGCGTCGTCCAGCCCTTTGGATGACGGGACTTTTGTGTCTTGTCGGGATCGTTGTGGTACTCGAACGTGCCACCGCCCTCGAAGTACACGGTGCCTCGCTCACCGATAGGGAGCTCGTCGCCAGCATTGTCGACGATGTGCAGCGTGCAGTTCAGTCCTCGCCCGACCGTCCCGGGGTGCGACAGCCACGACTCTGCGTCGCAGTACACGAAGCCGTTGCCCTCTGTGCCGGCGTAGTACTCGTGGATGACGGGACCGAACCAGTCGAGCATCTGCTGCTTCACGGGCACCGGACAGGGAGCAGCGGCGTGGATCACATAGCGCAGGCTCGACACGTCGAAGCTCGTGCGCACATCGAACGGCAGCTTCAGGAAGCGCACGAACATGGTCGGCACGACCTGGGTGTGGGTGATACCGAACTCCGCCACGGCGGCGAGGAACGACTCGGCGTCGAAGTGCTCCATCACCACGAGCGTGGCGCCGAGCGACTGAGCTGCCATCGAGAAGCGAAGGGGGGCGGCGTGATACAGCGGCGCGGGCGAGAGATACACGCTGTCGGCGTCGAGGCCGAACAGCAGCTCGGCGACAGCGGCCACCGGCGTGCGGGTCTCGGTCAGAGGGAGGGCGACGAACTCGAGCTTCACGCCCTTTGGCAGTCCGGTCGTGCCTGAGGAGTAGAGCATGTCGGTGCCTGCGACTCGGGCGTCGAGCGGTTCGTCGGCGTACCGGGCCACCGACTCCTCGTAGGAGTCGAACCCGTCGATGACGCCGTCGAGCATCAACCGGAGCGTGACGTCGGGGACGCTGTCGGCGATCTGCTCGGCCTGCTCGGCCTTGGAGCGCGACGTGATGTAGGCCATGGCGCCGCAATCGTTGACGATGTATGCCAGTTCCTCGCTGTTCAGGCGTGACGAGATGGCGGTGTAGATCAAGCCGGCGTAGTGGCAGCCCCACAGCAACTCCAGGTAGCGGGGGTGGTTCTCGAGGCACAGCGCCAGATGATCGCCGGGCTCCAGCCCCGCCTCCCGCAGCGCCTGGCTGAAACGATTGGCGGCGGCGTCCAGTTCGGCATACGTCTGCACAAAACTGCGATCGGACATGATCAGCGCCGGTTTGTCGGGCTGAGACTGGCGGAACGCCCCCGGATACATGGTCGGCAACGTACCGCACGCCCGTGACCGACCCGAGACGAACCCTGGTCGTTCGGTACCCTCGACGTCATGACGATGACCGTTGAGCCGGAGACGGAGCTCGCCCAGGTCGGCGCTGCGATCGACGAGCTGCTGGAGCGGTTCCCGCCGAGAGAGACGAAGGCCGTGGAGTTCCTCGGCGCCCAATACGACGCCGGGCTGGCATGGGTGCACTTCGAGCAGGGTCATGGAGGGCGGGGCCTGTCACCGAGCCTGCAGCAGACGATCAACGTGCGAGTGCGTGATGCCGGCGGCCCGATGTCGGGCCCTCGCAACCCCATCGGCTACGGAATGTGCGGACCCACTGTGGCGGTGTGGGGGAGTGAAGAGCAGAAGCAGCGCTACCTGCGCCCGATGTTCACCGGCGAGGAGATCTGGTGCCAACTGTTCTCGGAGCCCGGCGCCGGCTCCGACTTCGCAGGGCTCGCCGCCAAGGGCGTGCACGACGGCGACGAGTGGATCGTCAACGGTCAGAAGGTGTGGACAACGCTCGCCCACATCTCCAGGTGGGGGCTGCTGGTGGTGCGCACCGATCCAGAAGCCGTGAAGCACGCAGGCCTCACCGCCTTCGTCGTCGACATGGAGTCACCGGGCGTCGAGGTTCGCCCGCTGCGCCAGATCACGGGCGAGGCCGAGTTCAACGAGGTGTATTTCACCGACACCCGCATCTCGGACGCCGAGATGCTCGGGAGCCCCGGTGACGGCTGGCGGGTGTCGCTCACCACGCTGATGAACGAGCGAGTCTCCATCGGTGGCAGCATCCCAGCCCGCGCCTCGGGGGCGATCGCCGATCTCATGAAGGTGTGGATGGGCCTTCCAGAGGAGCGCCGTGACCCCGCCAGCCGCGACCGGGTGATGGATCTCTGGAGCCGGGCAGAGGTGCTGCGGCTCACGAACATCAGAGCCAACGACCTGCGCAAGAAGGGCGACCCTGGGCCGGAGGGCTCGATCGGCAAGACGGCGTCCGCCGACCTGAACAAAGACATCTACGCCGCTGTCGTCGACCTGATGGGGGCCGAGGGGATGCTGTACGGCAGCTACGAGATGGTGCGCCCGGAGACGGCAATGTCGTCCGACACGTTGCAGAAGGCGTTCCTGCGGGCCCGCGCCAACTCCATCGAGGGAGGCACCAGCGAGGTGATGCGCAACATCCTCGGCGAGCGGGTGCTCGGGCTTCCCGGCGACGTCCGTGTCGATCGCGACGTCGCCTGGAGCAAGGTGCCCCGCAACTAGGAGATCAGGCCGTCGCGGCGGGCGTCACGGCGAGTGCACCCAGCACGTCGCTGGCACCAATACGCCGGTCATCCATCGTGGGACGGGTCAGCAGCGATCCGCCCACCATCACCGTCGCCGCCGTCTCGATGCCGAGTTGCAGCTCGCGCAGGTTGCGGGGCGGGGGGAAGTACTCGTCCTCCTCGGTGACGCTGACGATGGAGACGCCCTCCGTTGGGGCGAGCGTGGCGATTACGGCGTCGACGAGCTCCTCGGGGGCCGAGGCCCCAGCCGTGACGCCCACGATGCCGTCCAGATCAGCAGGCACCTCATCGGCGGCGTTCACCCGGTACACACGTGTACAGCCCTCCTCGCCGGCGAGCTTCTCGAGGGCCCTGGTGTTGGACGAGTTTGCCGAGCCGATCACGACGATGGCGTCACAGCGCTGGGCCAGCTCCATCAGAGCCGACTGACGGTTCGTGGTCGCAAAGCACAGATCGCTGCGCCCCGGCGTCCACACGTCGTCGAAGCGGGTCGTCACGGCGTCGGCCACGCCGGCCCAGTCGCGGTGCGACAGTGTGGTCTGGGCCAGCAAGGCCACCGGCTCCTCGAACGCCGGCAGTGCCTTCACCTCGTCGACCGACTCGACCCTGCTGATGGATTCGGGGGCGACGGCCATCGTGCCAACGGCCTCCTCGTGGCCCTCGTGGCCGACATACACGATCCTGTAGCCCTTGTCGGCACGCACCTTCACCTCGTGGTGGACCTTCGTGACGAGTGGGCACACGGAGTCGACGACGTAGCTACCCCGAGCACGCGCCGCAGCGACGACCTCGGGTGCCGAGCCGTGCGCCGACAGCATGATCGGCTGGCCGGTCGGAACCTGCTCGATGTTATCGACGAACACGACGCCGAGCTGTTGGAAGCGGTCAACGATCAGCTTGTTGTGCACGATCTCGTGATAGCAGTACACCGGCGGCTCGAACGTTCGGACCATCCAGGCCAACGCCTTGATCGCCATCTCGACTCCGGCACAGAAGCCACGTGGTTGCGCCAGGAGCACGCGCTCAACGGTCATGTCATCGCTCAGGCTACCGCTGAGGCCTCGCCGGTAACCTTCCAGGGCCATGGCCAGCGACCCCGACACCCTTCCCGTCGTCGTCGTCGTCGGCCGCCCCAACGTCGGGAAGTCGACGCTCTTCAACCGGATCGTGGGCGAGCAGTCGGCGATCGTGGAGAATCACCCCGGCGTGACTCGGGACCGCAAGGAGAGCGAGGCCGAGTGGCTCGGAACCCGCTTTCGGGTCGTCGATACCGGCGGCTGGATGCCGGGCGCCGAAGGCCTCGATGCCAAGGTGGTGCGCCAGGTGGAATCGGCCGTGCTCGGCGCAGACGTCGTGCTGTTCGTCGTCGACGCTGCCGTCGGGATGAGCGACGACGACGCCGCCGTCGCCAACTGGTTGCGCGATGGCGCCCACGACGTGCTGTTGGTGGCGAACAAGTCCGACAACGAAGGGCGCGAGAACGCCCGCTGGGAGTTCCTGTCACTCGGGCTCGGCGAACCGATCCCGGTCAGCGCCCTGCACGGCCGCCGGGCTGGTGACCTGCTCGACGTCGTCATCGAGCGTTTCGCCGTCGACGGCCAGACCGCTGACGACGATGAGCCGGGTGACTTCGACGAGACGTTCGGCGATGTCGAGCAGTGGACCCCTGCCGCCGGGCGCCCCCCGCGAGTTGCCATCGTCGGACGCCCCAACGTCGGCAAGTCCACGTTGTTCAATCGTCTTGTTGGCGCCGACCGGTCGGTCGTCCACGACGTGCCGGGCACCACCCGCGATGCCGTCGACACGCTCGTCGACACGGACGACGGCCCCATCGTCTACGTCGACACGGCGGGCATGCGGCGCCGTTCCAGGATCGACGACTCTGCCGAGTACTACTCGCTGGTGCGCTCGTTGCGCGCCATCGACGACGCCGACATCGCTCTGCTGGTAATCGACGCCACCGAGGGCGTCACCGGCCAGGACCAGCGCCTGGCCGAACGCGTCGACGCCTCGGGCTGCCCGATCCTGATCCTGCTCAACAAGTGGGACCTCGTCACCGACGCCGAGAAGCGCGAGTCGCTGCTGACGGAGATGGCGCGCAAGCTGGCCTTCCTCGGCGACGCCCCGGTGCTGCGGGTCTCGGCGCTCACCGGTCGGGGTGTCGACCGCCTGCTGCCGGTGCTGAGCGAGTCGATCACGCAGTACCACCGGCGCGTCCCGACCCGCGACGTCAACAAGGTGATCGCCGCCGCTCAGCAGCGCCAACCCGCAGGCGGGGGAGCGAAGGTGCTGTACGCCGTGCAGGGGGCGACCGACCCTCCCACCTTTACGCTGTTCACGAACCGCGAGCTGCCCCGCCACTACCTGCGCTTCCTGGAACGCTCGATCCGCGAGGCCTTCGAGTTCGGGTCCACGCCGCTCAAGCTGCGCGTGCGCAAGCGACAACGATGACCTCCGATGCCGAGGTGCCGTGCTGTGCCGTGGTGTGAGACGTGCGCCAAGTACCGCGCCCCCTCGGCGATGAACCCCGACGGCACGTGCCCCAACTGCGGCAACCTCCTCGACGCCCCCATGCACGCATCCCAGGAGACCGAGGACCTGAAGGCGCCCTGGCACTTCAAGCTGATGATCGTGGCCCTCGTCGTCTACCTCGTGTGGCGGTTCTGGGGGCTGCTCGTCTGAGCCGGTAGCATCGGCAGGCACACATAGCACGGGCTGTAGCGCAGTTTGGTTAGCGCGCTTGTCTGGGGGACAAGAGGTCCCGAGTTCAAATCTCGGCAGCCCGAC
>JACDHN010000460.1 GCA_013821025.1 Acidimicrobiia bacterium
CGAGGATGGCGTCGAGGTGCTCGACGGCCGCCCTCGACTCGATCATGGCGATCGCCAGCACCGTGTCGTCGGCGTGCACGGCGTAGTCGACCCCGCCGTACAGCAGGCCGCGCGACGGCCCGTAGCTCCTTCGCCCGGCTGGCGGGTACCGGCATGCGGCGACGAAGCGCTCCGCTGCTTCGACGGTGTCGACGTTGGGGCAGATCACGCCGTAGGCGCCGGCGTCGAGCAGATGACCGATGTCGGCGGCGTCGTTCGATCGGCACCGCACGATCGGCACCGATGGCGTGGCCGACACGGCCTGCAGGCAGCGGATGGCAGACTCGATTCCGAACATGCCGTGCTGCAGGTCGATCGTGACGGAGTCGAAGCCGCAATGGCCCAGCACCTCGGCCGCGTACGGGTCACCGGTGGAGACCCAAGCGTTGGTCGCCAACTCACCTGCGGCCAGCAGCTCGCCCAGCCGGTTGCTACGCATGGTCCGCCTTGGACTCGCGCTCATCGGTGACGTCGTTGCCGGCGCGCCCCGGGGCGTCGGTGATGGTCACGCGCTGGCCGATCTGCACCGGCGAATACTCGCGCATCTCGGTGTTCGGCTCGTCGGGCACAGCCGACTCTGATTGCCACCGGTTCCGGTTCTTGGACGCCCGGTGCCCGCTCGGAGCAGGCAAGGCAG
Organism: Acidimicrobiia bacterium; assembly: GCA_013821025.1. GTDB lineage: Bacteria > Actinomycetota > Acidimicrobiia > Acidimicrobiales > Ilumatobacteraceae > JACDHN01. Next base: position 677 of record JACDHN010000460.1, read on the forward strand.
GCGAGCACGCACGCCTCGGCGCGTTCAGCGACGATGGAGCGTGGCGCCGAGGTGGTGTTGCAGCGGCTGGCCAACGGCCGACATGCGCACTGTGTACGCAAGCACGTCGCCGTCGACACGGAACGAACGCTCGATGACCGTCACGATCTTCGCCGTCGTCGTGAGACCGATGGTGCTCGACGCCACATCGATGGCGATCACACCGTCGATCTCGGCGAGCGATCCTTCGTCGATCTCTGTGACGCCGGTCGGGTGGGCGAGCACCAGCTCGATGCGGCCCGGCGCCGGGACCCGCAGATACCCGCTCTCGGCATGCAGCGAACGCCCATCGTCGGTAGCCCTGGTGCGCTGCGTGTAGGCCAGGAACGGCTTGCCGGCGTGTCCGAACGTGATCTCCTCTCGGTAGTCGAACGTCTCGATCGTCGGGTACTCGCCGCGGCCCTCACCCACCCACGTCCCGAGCAACGGCGCCAGTGCAGCGACGTCGGGGTGCAACGGCGGGGCATCCATCGCCCGAGCGTACGACCGTGCCGTGCCGTGCCGTGCCGTTCTGGGCGTCGTTCCTTCCAGGGGCTGGAAGAAAGCGCACCCAGAACGTGATCTGGAGAGAATCACGCCCAGATCGCAGTGGGTAGGGGGTGGGTGTGGGGTGGGGTGGGTGGCTGTGCGAACGGGGCACCAGCGCCACGTCGATGCCGATCAGGTGACGTGCGCGACCCGGCGGTGGACGCTCACGGCGTAGCCGACATCGCTTCCGGCGAACGGGTCGCCGTCCCACGTGGACCATCGGTGCACCGGCGTCATCTCGGCGGCGGCGCACCACGCGTCGTACTCGTCGATCGTGAACGGCGCCTCTCGGATCGGCAGGTGGGCGGCGTCGAGGCCGAAGCCGGCGACGAGCAGTCCATCAGGGCGCAGATGACGCGAAAGCCGGCGTATCGCTTCGGACTCCGTGCCGGGCGCCAGCAACGGGATCACGTTGCCGGCCGTCACGACCACATCGAACGGCGCCAGTTCCTCCGGCGAGCCGAGCAGGTCGAGCTCGGCCAGATCGGCGTGGTACCACGGCACGTCGGGCTGGGCCGCCCGAGCCAGTCCGAGCATCGAGTCGTCCACATCGACCCCGACGCAGTCGTAACCACGCCGGTGCAGCTCGATCGCCACCCGCCCTGTGCCGCATCCGGCATCGAGCACCCGGGATCCCGCCGGCGCCAGCGTGACAACGCAACTGGCCTCACCATGGGCATCGGCGCCACTGGCTGCCAACCGCTCGAACCGGGCCGCGTACTCACGCGCCGACGGACGTCCGGTCAGCTCCTCCCAGCGGTTCATGTGGACACGATCTTCGCGCCTGCGCACGTGTTCGAGTAGAAGCGGCACGGAGTCCTATTCTCATTTCGTGTCTTCAGGAGACGTCGATACGTCTCGGCGTCGCCGAACGGGACATCGCGCCGTCCGCCACACCGTTGCGCTCCGCAGAGTACGGGCATCCGCGTTGTGGACGCTGGCGGAGC
>JACDHN010000169.1 GCA_013821025.1 Acidimicrobiia bacterium
GGGTTAGCGCGATGCCAACGAACCAGGCAGTTCTGCGTGGTGGGTGGTGACCTTGGCCGTCAGTGGGCCGGCATCGATCCGCCAGTGTGTGCGTAGGTCTTATTGGTGATCCACCATCGGCCGTCGATGCGCGCCACCGTGAAGTAGTCGACGAAGTCGCAGCCGAGGTAGTCGTGCTCGACCAGCACGGCCACGCCAGCATCGCCGATGACGTCGACGGTGCGCACGTCGGCGGCATAGTTCGGGCCTGCCATGGTGGGGCTGCTCTCGACCATGCCGATGAAGTCGCCGATGGGGATGTAGGTGGCCATGTCGCCGATGTACCCGAACATGCGGGCATCGGGGTGGAACGCCTCTTTGAGCTTGGCGGCATCTCCGCTCGCCCCGTCGACATAGAGCTGAACCACGGCTCGCACGTCGGCGATGTCCTGCAGATGACTCTTCATGGAGGACCCCGTTCATGTGAAAACTGTGATCGCAGCATGGCACAGTTCGCGCCACGCACGGCCCGGCCCTCGGCGGGCCCCGGCGCCGGCCTCGGCTCGGGCGCCGATGATGCGCCACTCCTCGTCGAGCTGGGCCCGGGGCCCGATGTGGGTCAGGCCCCGGCGCGCACCCGCTCCCGGTGACCGCAATCGGCACAGAAGTGCACGGCGCCCTCCTTCGCACCGGCCCTGGGCGTCCTGTGGACCTGACACATGTTGATCCGGGTGCCTTCGCCGGTGTCCGAGTATCGCGTCCGGTACCACTCAACTCAAGCCAACTGCCCGGTAACGCCAGCAGTCGGCACCGATCGGCAGTTCGTTCGCGTGTGGGAGAGCAGCTCGCCGACGTACACGCGACCTCGGCTCGCCGTTCGACGACGGGAGAACCGTCGATTTGTCGCACAATGCCGTACCAGATCGCATCGCGCGCGGGAGTTACTCGCGCTGCCTCCAAATGATGCGGTCGTGAGTGAAATGAACGTTACGAGGGCCGAGCTCGACCAGACGGATGGCTGAGGCCAAGTAGGTCTCGGGATCACCGACCACCACGTTCTGTAAAGAGTCACCGGTCTCGCTCTCGAGCATCGAGCGTTCGGTGCGAAGCCAATCCCACTCCACATGGTCGTAGGGCACCTGGCCGGCAATCGCGGCCAGGCCTTCGTCAGTCTCGATCAGCACGGCCTGGTGACCAGGTGTGTGGCCCGGCGTCGGGACGAGTCGAACGCCTGGGACCACTTCGTGCTCACCATCGACACGGCAATAGGTCGCCCCGGGGAAGTCGACCCAATCGAGCACGTCGAAGTCGATTCGCTCCTGCCGGTAGGTGGCGCCGCCCGCGTGGGCGACGTCCCACTCGGCCTTCTGCACGAAGATCGGGACACCGGGGAACAGGCTGTTCCCTCCGATGTTGTCGAAGTGGAGATGACCATTGACCACGGCAATCACATCGCTGATGCTCAGGTCGACCACCCGAAGTTCATCGCCGATGGCACGCCGCTGGGGTCGGTAGGACTGATCGACGAACGCGTTGCCTTCGCCGATACCGGTGTCGACCAGGACCACCCCCTCCGGATGCCGTATGGCGAAAGCGTTGACAATGCCCGTCTGGCCCGCAAACGGATGGAAGCTCGGGAAGGTGACCGTCGTCAGGGTGAGCGGGACGACGTCATCGAGGCAGAGCGGACCCACCGCTGGTCACTCTATTCATGGCCTGCAGCGCTGGACTGGTCGCGTCTCGGAACGCCCGCTCCACGCCAATCGACGGCCGGCTCGCCGACATCGGGAGCTCACTTGGCAAGCGCTCCGACTCGGCGATCTGTCGCGGCCGCCTACGTCGGTCGGACCGATGCCGCGCTCCTGGCGCCCCCGACCCTTACCGCGCACCGATTGCCCAATCTGGCGTCGACTCGCGGGTGTCCGAGGGTCCGAGTAACGCGGGACTACCGCGCGACCCGAGCGTCCGGTACCGCCGGTTCGCTGACGGCTACGAGTCGCGGACCGGTCGGCCGCAGCCTGCAAGCTCGTGAAGCGGCGAGGTTCGAACCAGCACGATCAGGCCAGTCGCGAGTCGCCCTAGCGAGACGGCGTTCGAACCAGCTTGCGGTGAACACCGCCGGTGACTGACTGGCCCCTATCGGATGCGTTCACTACCGAATGCCGGCCCGTCGTCATTCGGTACTCGTCCGGTGAGCTCGCCGGGTGCCCAGCCGACGTCGGTCGAAGTAGCGGGCGGTCGTTCGGACACCGTTGGTGTCGAACGATCGAGCGGACGGGATCGACGCCTCGTGGACGCAGTGTCAGAATCCTGCGGTGTCGATGAAATCCCTTCCCCTGGTGCTGAGCACGATGTCGGCCCCGTTGCGGCGACGCAACGTGCAGTTGCTGCTCGTGCTGCTGGGTGTCTTCGCCCTCCTCGTGGCCGTCTACAGCACGGTCTTCCACGTGCTCATGGAGCGGGAGGGCCAATCGCACAGTTGGCCGACGAGCGTGTACTGGACGCTCGTCACGATGACCACGCTGGGCTTCGGCGACATCACGTTCCAGTCCGACGCCGGCCGTGTCTTCTCGGTCGTGGTGCTGCTGTCGGGAACGGTCTTTCTCCTGGTGCTGCTGCCGTTCACGTTCATCCAGTTCGTGTTCCTGCCGTGGATGTCGCTCCGGGATGCAGCGCGGGCGCCGCGGCAGGTGCCGGCGGGCACGGCCGGTCACCTCGTGCTGACCGGGCTCGGCCCGATCGAGGACGCGCTGGTGCGGCGGGCCGACCAGGTCGGCATCCCCTACGTGCTGTTGGCCGGTGACCGCGAAGAGACGCTGCGCCTCCACGACCGCGGTTACCGCGTCATGGTCGGAGAGCTCGACGATCCCGCGGCGTACCGAGCCGCGCGTGTCGAGGCGGCCGCGCTCATCGCTGCGACGAGCACCGACACCACGAACACGAACATCACGTTCACGGTGCGGGAGATCACTCGACAGGTGCCCGTCGTTGCCACGGCGTCGTCGGCGGCGTCGATCGACATCCTCGGCCTCGCCGGCGCCGACGTCGTGCTGCAACTCGGCGAACTGCTCGGCGCAGCGATGGCCCAACGCGCGCTCGGCCCCGACGGGCGCACCCACGTCATCGGCGAGTTCGCCGGGCTGCGGATCGCCGAGGCAAGCATCGCCGGCACGACCCTCGCCGGACGCACGCTCGGCGAGGTCCGCCTTCGTGGCCGGCTCGGTATCGGGATCGTCGGCGTGTGGCGCCGCGGCACGTTCGAGGTGGCCACGGCCGACACGATGCTCGGACCCACGATGGTGCTGCTGATGGCAGGCACGTCCGACCAGCTCGCCGCCTACGACCAGTGCTACGCCATCGCCGGCTCCGAGCACCTCACCTCGGCGATCGTCATCGGCGGCGGGCGCGTCGGCCGGGCCGCCGGGCGCTCGTTCTTCGCCGAAGGTGTGCGCTACCGGATCATCGAGCAGCGCACCGACCGGATCCGCGACCCGGACACCTACGTGGTCGGTGACGCCGCCGACCTCGCCGTGCTCAAGGAGGCCGGGATCGACGACGCCGGCACCGTCGTCATCACCACCCACGACGACGACATGAACGTGTACCTCGCCATCTACTGCCGGCGGCTGCGCCCAGACATCACGATCGTCGGGCGCGCCAACCTCGACCGCAACGTCACGACGCTGTACCGGGCGGGCGCCGACGCGGTCCTGTCTTACGCCTCCACCGGGGCAACAGCGATCTGGAACCACCTCCGCCACAACGACACACTGCTCGTCGCCGAAGGCCTCAACATGTTCCGGCGGCCGGTGCCGCCCGAACTCGCCGGCCGCTCGCTGGCCGAAGCACACATCCGCCGAGACACCGGATGCAACGTCGTCTCGGTCGAGGTCGACGGGCTGATGCGCGGCAACCCCGACGCCACCCAGCCGCTGCCCGCCGACGCCGACCTCATCCTCGTCGGCGACCCAGCCGCAGAAGCCCGTTTCGTCGAGCGATACCATCCGACCCGCCGGCGACGGTGGCGACGCCACGGTCGAGGCCCGGCCTGACCCTCGCAACCGGACCGCGGGACCGGCATCCTGCGACGCGACACTCATCCCTCGGAGAACCTCCGCAGGGACTCGTGCGACCATCTACCTCGCAGCCACCACGTCCCCCACACACGCCGGTCTAGCGTCATGGCATCGACGAGGACGGACGCGAGCGTGTTGTGTTCATCGACGGCGAGGTCCCCGTGGCGCCCTATCCGGACTGGAGCCAGTCCGACACCGCGCTGGCGTCCATCGCCAGGCTGCTGCGCGGCTGCGCGACGCCGCCGGCGGTTCGACCCAATGGTCTCAGCTGGCACGACAGTCTGGCTGACCCTGCGGGCGGGACGCTCGTGTGCCACGACGACGTGTGCTCTGAGAACGTCGTCTTCCGTGATGGCATCGCCGATGCGCTGCTCGACTTCGAGTTCGATGCGCCTGGCCGCGCCGTCTAGACGTGGCCCTTCACCCGCCTCTGTGTACCGATCGAGGACGACTTCGACCAGGCCGGCTCGGCTGGCGGCCCGCCGACCGGCCGGCACGGCTCGACTCGTCGCGGCGTCGGCGCCGCCCGATCGGGAGCGCCATATCGACAGTGATGGCATCGGCCGGCGCGCGACGGCGCGTCCCCACCCACAGGCCCGACGAGCGAGTGGCGCTCTCGACGGGGGCACCGAAGACGCGAGCGACCGTCCGGAAACGACGGGGATGCCGCGCGGCCGCCGCGTCCGGGATCGCCGGTTATCCGGGTGATCCTGAGCAGATCGACGGTGGGTGTCGTTCGGTACGCAGCCCTCGAACAGGACTTCGCAGGGCCGGTCGGCTGCATCGGGGCGCAATGGCTTCGGCATCGATCACATCGCCGGCGCCGAACGCCGAGTACGTGCGCTCGAGGTGCTATCTGCAGCAAGCACCGAGCCCTACCCATGGTGCCAGGATTTGTCGTCGAGCCGGGATCTGGGACGGACGGCACGCGTCGACCCTGTGGGTGTTATGGGACACCACGCCATGCGCGTAAGTGACAACCTGAGCGGCTCCGGGGCTTGACGGTGAAGTCGATATGCGTGAGGGGTCGGCGAGGCAGGCGTCTCTGTCCTCGATCACGGCCCGGCTGTGAGGGCTCGCGTGATCATGTCCAGCATGGTCTCGAGCTCTCGATCCGTCACGGCGCTGTTGTCGACGATGCGCTGTGAGATCAAGGGCCCTTGGATGATGTGCATTGCTGCCTCAATGTCGATGCCGGGGTCGATCTCACCGCGGGCGATGGCGCGCTGGAGCGCGATGACGGTTGGTCCTCTTGGCTGGACCCGTGCCTTCTTGAACATCTCGCGATAGGTCGGGTCGTCGATGGCCTTGGAGACCATCCACACGAATAGCTCTCTGGCCGGCTGCGGTCCCGCCATGTCCAAGTAGCGCCGGTGGATCTCGGCCAGGTCGCCGCGCAACGACCCCGTGTCGGGGGCTTCAGTGGCCGACACGTTCGCCTCCACCACCGCGAACACCAACGCCTCGATCGTTCCGAAATGTCGATAGAGCGTGGTCTTGGCCACGCCAGACCGGCGGGCCACCTCGTCGGCCGTACACGACGCCACGCCATCGACCACGAGAATCTCGACGGCCGCCGCCAAGAGCCTCTGCCGCGCCGTCTCGCTACGAGGTCGAGCCATAACACTCCAGACAGTAGCGCATACCACGGCGACAGCTCACGGAACGGCTTCCCCTCGCCGGACGGTTACGCAACGGACTGTTGCGAAACTGGTCGCCGAGACGTAGAGTCCGGCCAGCACATCCATGTCGTTCGGCACTCATCGAAAGGCCTCAATGAAGCTCATGATCGATCTCACGCAGCAACAACCCACCACCAACGACGGCATCGACACACGGCTCAAGATCTCGGCGCTTTGGATCGGGACGCTGTTCATCTTCGCCTACGTCGACCTGTTCTCGCTTTACCGCTCCGACGTGCGGGCCGACCTCGAAGAAGGAAAGATCTTCATCTTCAACGTCAACCAGACACTCTTGTTCATCATCACGCTCTACATCATCATCCCGAGTGCCATGATCTACCTGACCCTGATAATGCCTCGACGCACCAACCGCATCGTGAACATCGTGGTGGCCACTGTCTACGCCTTGACCATCATTGGTGGTGCGGTTGGCGAATGGAGCTACTTCGTTCTGGGCAGCGCAGCAGAGGCGATCCTGCTCGCCGTCGTGGTCCACCACGCATGGACGTGGCCAGCACACTCA
>JACDHN010000019.1:0-771 GCA_013821025.1 Acidimicrobiia bacterium
CTTGATCGCAAACCTCGGCCCACGCCTACCCGTCGGCAACCCCAACAACGAGTACCTGCTGGCCGAGCGGCTGCTGGCGATCGGCCAGTACGAGCGGGCGGCCTTCTACGCCGCCGACACGTACCGTCGCCACCGCAGTGGTCCCGTGGCAGCCACCGTCGCTCGGGCGGCGAACGCCGCCGGCGACCCTGCCACCGCCGTGGCGTGGCTGCGCACAGCGGTGTCCACGGCGGCCAGCCCATCCACCGTCGCCAGGATCATCGACCAAGCACCGGAACTGGGATCGTTGCGCACGCATCCCGAGGTGATCGGCCTTCGCCGCGCCCTCGACGCCCCTACCTCCTGACGCCCAGAACTGTGAGTCCAACGGCCCAAATCGGCGTCGAGCTCTCACAGTTCGGTTGATTGGGGGCCGGGCGTCAGGTCGGGGTGACGGGTTCTCCGATGTCGGCGTTGCGTTTGACGAAACCGAGCGCCTGACGGCCGGCGACGGACGTCAGCCGGCCGACCTCGGCGCCGTTCAACTCGATCGGATCGCCGGCGGCGGCACCGTCGGCCACATCCAGGCGGCGCAGCTGACGCGGCGCCTTCGCACCCCTGCTGTCCATGCGCTCCACCAGCTCCTGGCCCGGATAGCAGCCCTTCGTGAAGTTGACTGCAACGGACGACACACCCAACTCGGCGGGCAGGCGTTCGCCCGGCTCGATCTCCCGACCCATCACGGGCCACCCGGCGGCGACCCGGGCGTGCTCCAGCTCATCGGGCGAACCC
>JACDHN010000019.1:781-14041 GCA_013821025.1 Acidimicrobiia bacterium
GAGCAGCACCGTGCCCTGCTCCCACCAACCAACGACGGCGCCCTCGAGCGACAGCTCGTCCGAAACCGGCGGCACGGGCTCCAGCGCCTGCAGCTCCACCTCCGTCAGCGTGGCCTTGACCCGGATCATGAACTTGGCCAACTGCGCCTGCATCGTCGGACCGAAGCCGGTCTCGGTGTCGAGCACGAACTGCTGGTCGCCCCGGCGCCACAAGCGGGCCAGCACCTCGACGTGACCTGTCGGCACCAACACGAGCGTCCAACGACTTTGCCCCACCTGCAGATCCCGCACCTCCTGGGAGAGTTGGGAGTGCAAGTAGGTCATCGCGTCGACCCCTTCCACGAGCAAGCCGTCACGGCGGGTACGCACCCAGGAATCGGTCATGGATCCAGTCTGGCGGGCTCTGCCCGGCGTGCAACACTCCTGGGTATGGAAGACATCGCGGCCCTCGCCGACCGGGCCGCCGCTGGAACGCAGTCGTTCGCACGCCTGGGGGCGCGCCTGGCCAGAGGCGTGGCAACGTTCGGTGTCGTAGCCACCGTCATTTGCGGTGCTCTCGCCCTGTTCGCCCTGTCCGGACAAGCGACCGTGGTGGCGCTCGTCCTGACGGTGATGGCGGCGACGCTCGCCGTCGGGTCCCCGCTGCTCGCCTGGTGGCGCCTGCGCTCCATCAACGACCAGTTCCAGACGTTGAGCTCGGAGTTCCGTCAGCTGTTCAACCGTGACGCCTCCGCTCGGAACCACGTGATCGACACGGTGGAGCACGGCGAGACGCCCAACACCCCAGGCAGCACCCCGCGCAGGGGGCCGATCGGCTCTGCTGGCACGCGCCGGTTCTCGGCGATCCGCCTCTTCGACGTGCAGCAGCTCCGCGGCCTGCGCAACATCACCGCAGCCTTTCTCACGCTGTCGGCGTTCCCCCGACTGCTGGCGCTGGCCTTCCTCGGCGTCACGGCGCTCGGTGTGCTGACGCTGGCATTCGGGATCGCCGCCCTGCTCTGACTCGCTCGGCGAGGTGCCCAGGCTGGTTCACGACCTGATCGCGGCTCGGGTCGCTCGTGTCATCCGGCGTGCGGCGGGGATGGCGGCCAACAAGGCGGCGGCCTTGTTGCGGCACTCCAGGTCTTCGTCGTCGGGCACCGAGTCGGACACGATGCCGGCGCCGGCCTGTAGGCAGGCGCCCCTTGGCGAGACGAACATCGTGCGGATGGCGATCGCCGTGTCGAGGTTGCCGCTCCAGTCGACGTAGCCGACTACCCCGCCGTATGGACCGCGCCGGTTCGGCTCCAGCTCGTCGATGATCTCCATGGCCCGCACCTTCGGCGCTCCCGAGACCGTGCCCGCCGGCAGCGTGGCACGCAACACGTCGACACAGCTGTTGTCGTCGGTCAGAACACCGCTCACCTGTGACGTCAGGTGCATCACATGGCTGTAGTACTCGAGCGTCATCAGCTCATCGACCTCGACGGTCCCGAAGCGAGCTACTCGCCCTACGTCGTTGCGTGCCAGGTCCAAGAGCATCACGTGTTCGGCCCGCTCTTTTGGATGCTCGATCAGCTCGGCGGCAAGACGGCGATCGTGCTCGTCGTTGGCGCCCCGTTTGCGCGTGCCGGCGACGGGGCGGGAGATCACCTTTCGCTCCCCCACCCCTGCGACCACCCTCACCATCGGCTCCGGCGACGAACCCACGACGGTCAACTCTGGATGGCGCACGAAGTACATGTACGGGCTCGGGTTCACCTGGCGCAGCACTCTGTACACGTCGAACGGATCGGCGTCGAGATCGAGGTCATAGCGCTGCGCCAGCACCACCTGGAAGATGTCGCCGGCCACGATGTGCTCCTTGGCCACCTCGACCGCCCGCTGGTACATGCCGCCACCCATCGTCGACGTCACGCGGGGCAGCTCGTCGTCGGCCCGTGGTGGCTCCACCGGCACATAGGGCAGTGGGCGGGCGAGGTCGGTGATGGCGGTCTCGAGGCGGGCCGCAGCGGCGTCGTAGGCAGCGTCGGTTCCGGCGTCGTCGAGTCCGAGCACCGGCACGCTCTCGATCAGGCTGACACGCTGGCGCCAGTGATCGAAGGCCGCCAGCGAACCGATCACGCTCATCACGGCGTCGGGGACTCCCCTGTCGTCGGGCGGCGGATCGGGCAGGCGCTCCACCTCGCGGACCACGTCGTAGCCCAGGTAGCCCATGACGCCACCGTGCAGCGGTGGTAGCTCTGGCAGCACAGGGCCGACGAGCCGCTCGGTGAGCACGTCGAGCGCTGCCAGCATGCCCTTGTCGCGGGGGACTTCGAACGGCAACGTGCCCTCCACCTCGACGCGCCCGTCACGCAGCGTGAGCGTGGCCGCAGCGTGGCGACCGACGAACGAGTACCGGCTCCAGCGCTCGCCGTGCTCCACCGACTCGAGCAGGAACCCCGGGCCGTCGCCGACCAGCTTGAGGTACGCGGCGACGGGTGTCTCGAGGTCGGCCAGCAGCTCGGTCCATACCGGCACCACGGTGTAGGAGCGGGCCAGCGTGCGGAACTCCTCCCTACTGGGGTTGATCCGCATCGTTCCCGAAACGCCGGTGGAAGCAGGAATACCGGCCGGTGTGGCAGGCGCCCCGGCCCTGCTGATCCACCTTGAACAACAGCACGTCGGCGTCGCAGTCGTAGAACGCCTCGTGGACGACCTGGTGATCGCCGCTGGTATCGCCCTTGCGCCACACCTCCTGGCGGCTGCGGCTCCAGTAGACCATCAGGCCCTCGTCCAGCGTCATCCGCAACGTCTCGGCGTTCATCCACGCCATCATCAGCACCACGCCGTCGAGGTCCTGGGCGATGGCTGCCACGAGGCCATGATCGTCGTACTTGACGAGTGCGAGCTGTTCGGACGTGGCCGCGATCGCTGTCACAGGTACAGCCCGGTCGAGGCCTCGATGCGCTCGGCGGCCACGGCGTGGATGTCACGCTCGCGCAGCATGATGTAGTCGGAGCCGCCTACCTCGACCTCGTAACGATCCTCGGGGCTGAACAGCACGAGATCTCCGACTTCGGCAGCGCGCACGTTCGGTCCCAGCGCCACCACCTCGGCCCACGTCAGCCGCTTGGCCATCTGCGCCGTGGCAGGGATCAGGATGCCACCCGACGACCGACGCTCACCCTCCTTCGGGATCCTCACGAGGAGCCGATCGTTGAGCATCTTGATCGGCAGCTTGTCGTCAGCAGCGCTCAACACGCCCGCCAGAGTACCGGCCCCTCGCGCAACGCCTTCGTCAGAGCTCTGGCCCATACGCCAGCCACAAGCCTGACCACAACGATCGACGAGAGCGGAATACTATGCGGAATCTCGAGGTGAGTGACATGGACGGTCAGTGCCAACGGGCAGATCGAAACCGCCGGCAACGAGGATCACAGACGATGCTGACGATCGTGCTCGCCGCGATTCTCGTGGCGTGCGGCCAGCGCAGCGGCGTCGGGGATGGCTCGGCGCCACGCTCCGGCGATCCGGCACCCACATCGATCGCGACCGCGCCCAGCACATCGGCCCCAGATACCGCAGTTGTGACGCATCCACCATCCACGCCGTCGGCACGGCCGACGGATCCAGGCCAGTTGGCGGTGCTCCCGTCGGAGCTCGATGGCGGCCTCAGTGCACCGGTTCAAGGACGGCTTGTCTTTCGTGGGACCTGCGTCTACCTCAATGTGCTGTACCGAGCACCATTGCATCGCATCGTGTGGCCAACAGGCACCTCCTGGCAGGAAGAGCCGTTCCCCGCAGTGATCCTGCGCAACGGTGAGATCCTACGCGACGGTGACCCGCTGAACGCAGGTGGCGGATTCGTGCCGGACGCGGAACTCGGCCTCAACATCGGTGACGACCTCGCCGCGCGAAGCTTCGAATGCGACGAGGCCGTAGGCACCGAGATGCTGAACAACGATCTCACGACATGGATAGAGGGACCATCCGTACTACCGGCTCACCAGGGCTGTTCCAGGTCGGCGTCACGAGGCGTCGCGGTCCGAGGGATCAGGCGACTGCGGCTTCGATGCTGGACATGACGTCTTCGTCGAGGAGGTCGATGACGTCGAGCGCCTCGAAGTTCTCGGCCACCTGCGCCGGACGGCTCGCCCCGGTGATCACCGTGGAGACGTTCGGGTTCTTGGCGCACCAGGCCAACGCCAGCTGCGCCATCGTGCAGTCCAGCTTTTCGGCGATCGGGCGCAACCGCTCGACGCGCTCGAGCGCCTCAGGGTTGCGCAACGACTCGGCCAGCCAGTCGTAGCCCTTCAGCGCGCCACGGGAGTCGTCCGGGATGCCACCCTTGTATTTGCCGGTCAGCAGGCCGGATGCGAGCGGGCTCCACACCGTCGCCCCGTAGTCGAACTCCTCGAACAACGGTCGGTACTCCTGCTCGACGCGTTCGCGTTCGAGCAGGTTGTACTGCGGCTGCTCGGTGATCGGGGCGTGTAAGTGGTGCTCGTCGGCGATCTCGATGGCGCTGCGGATCTCCTCGGCCGACCACTCGCTCGTGCCCCAGTAGTGGGCCTTGCCCGACGTGATGATGTCGTGCATCGCCCACACGGTCTCGATGATCGGCGTGTCCGGATCGGCACGGTGGCAGTACAACACGTCGACGAAGTCGAGCCCGAACCGCTCGAGCGACCCGTCGATGGCATGCATCAGATACTTGCGGTTCAACGTGTTGCGCATGTTGGGCGCCTTGTTCAGGCCCCAGAAGAGCTTCGTCGTCAGCACGTACGACCAGCGCGGCCATCCCAGCTCGGCGATGGCTTTGCCCATCAGCGTCTCACTGCCACCGCCGGCGTAGGCCTCGGCGTTGTCGAAGAAGTTGCAGCCGGCATCGCGTGCCGTCTGCATCGCCTCGAAGGCGGACTGATCCTTCAACTGGTTGTCGAAGCTGACCCAGCTCCCGAACGACAGCACCGACACCTTCAAACCACTGGCGCCGAGGCGCCGATACTCCATATCTGCCATGCCGGCGACCCTATGGCAACCGCACGACGATTCCTGCCTCGGTCATCGCCGCTTTGGCCTCCGCCACCGTGTGCTCGCCGAAGTGGAAGATCGACGCCGCCAGCACGGCGTCGGCGCCGGCGCGGATGCCGTCTACCAGGTGGTCGAGCGTGCCAACCCCACCGCTGGCGATGAGCGGCACGTCGACAGCGGCCGCCACGGCGGCCGTAAGTGGCGTGTCGAAGCCCTCCTTCGTCCCGTCGCGGTCCATCGACGTGAGCAGGATCTCGCCGGCGCCTCGTTCGGCGGCGGCCGCTGCCCACCGCACGGCGTCGATGCCGGTCGGCGTGCGCCCTCCGTGCGAGTGGACCTCGAAGCGATTCCCGACCCGCTTGGCGTCGATGGCGCACACCACGCACTGGGCGCCGAACACGTCGGCGATCTCGGTGATCAGCTCCGGTCGCTCAACGGCCGCTGTGTTGACGGCCACCTTGTCAGCGCCGGCCCGCAACATCCGGTGTGCGTCGTCGAGCGTGCGCACACCGCCACCGACGGTGAACGGGATGTACACCTCCTCAGCCACCTGGTACACGACGTCGAGCATCGTCGCCCGCTCGTCGCTGGAAGCCGTGATGTCGAGCAACACCAGCTCGTCGGCACCCTCGGCGTCGTAGCGCGCCGCCAGGCCGATCGGGTCGCCGGCATCGCGCAGCCCGATGAAGTTCGTTCCCTTGACGACTCGGCCATCCGTTACGTCCAGGCACGGGATGACTCGGGCGACGTTCATGCCTTACCATCCAGCACGGCGAGCGCCTGCTCGACGCTGAACCGGCCCTCATACAGCGCCCTCCCGACGATCACGCCGGCGAGCGCGCCGAGCCGAGACAGGGCACGCAAGTCATCGAGCGATCCAACGCCGCCGCTGGCGATCACGGGCACGGTCGACGCCGCTGCCACCCGTGCCAACCCGACCAGGTCCGGGCCCGCCAAGGTGCCGTCGGTGGCGATGTTGGTCACGACGAACGCCGCGGCGTCTGGAAACTCGGTGACAGCCTCGAGCAGCAACACGCCAGCTCCCTCAGTCCACCCGTGCACCGCCAGTTCGCCGTCGCGATGATCGAGACCGACGGCGACCGGCATCACCATCGCCGCCTGCGCCACGAACGAGGGCTGGCGTATGGCGGCCGAGCCGAGCACCACGCGAGCCACCCCGGCGGCGGCCAGCGCCTCGACATCGTCGAGCGTGCGGATTCCTCCGCCGGTCTGCAGGCGCACCGTGCCCGACACGGCAGCGGCGATCTCGGTGAACAGCTGCCGGTTGACGGGAGTGCCAGATCGAGCGGCGTCGAGGTCGATCACATGGATCCATGTCGCACCCCCGTCGGCGAAGGCCCGCGCCACGGACACGGCGTCAGCGTCGTAGTCGATACGGGCGTCGTAGTCGCCCTGGCGCAGGCGGACGACCCGGCCGCCGAGCAGGTCGATCGAGGGGTACAGCTCCATCACCGCACGGTCGCTCGGGCGGCCACTGCGACGAAATTGGCGATCAGCCGCAGCCCGTTGGACCCCGACTTCTCGGGATGGAACTGCGTGGCGAACACGTTGTCGCGGCGGAAGGCTGCGTTGAGCGGGGCGCCGTACGAGCACGTTGCTACCACGTCGCCGGCATCGTCGGGCACACCGTGGAGCGAGTGCACGAAATAGAACCATGGCGCAGCTTCCAACCCGGCGAACATCTCGTCGGGCACCGTGAGGTCGAGCCGGTTCCACTGCATCTGTGGTCGTTTCGGCCCTGACGGGATCCAGCGAACTGTGCCGCCGATGACCCCGAGACCGCTGGCACCAGGCGACTCCTCGCTGACGTCGAACAGCATCTGGGCGCCTATGCAGATCCCGAGGAACGGCAGCGAGGCTGACGCCTCCTGCACCGGAACGTCGAGACCCCGGTCGCGAAGCGCCGCCAGGCACGACCCGAAGTTGCCGACGCCGGGGAGCACCACGGCGTCGGCAGCGGTGATCGTGGCGGGGTCACTCGTGAGCTCCGCTTCGGCGCCGGCGCGCTCGTGCGCCTTGCGAGCCGAGTGCAGGTTTCCGATCCCGTAGTCGACGACCGCGATGCGCGGTCGGGTCACAGGGTGCCCTTGGTGGACGGGACGCCGCCGCCGTCCTGGCGCACTGCGTCTCGCAGACAGCGAGCCAACCCCTTGAACGTCGCCTCGATGATGTGGTGCACGTTGCGCCCGCGCCTCAACGTCACGTGGAGGGTGAGGTTGGCTGCTGTAGCGAACGATGACACGGCGTGCTCGGCGAGTTGGGGATCGAACGCCGGCGAACCCAGGGGTACCGACTCGGGCATCTCGACGTCCCAGTAGACGTATGGCCGGCCGGACAGGTCGAGCGCCACTTCCACGAGCGCTTCGTCGAGCGGGTACATGCCGCTGGCGAAGCGGCGTACGCCGGCCTTGTCGCCCACCGCTTCGGCGAACGCCTGACCGAGTGTGATGGCGACGTCCTCAATCGTGTGATGGGTGTCGATGTGCAAGTCGCCCTCGGCTTGGATGCGCAGGTCGAACCCGCCGTGCCTTCCGAGCTGATCGAGCATGTGGTCGTAGAACGGCACACCGGTCGACACCTCAGTTTGACCCGTGCCGTCGAGGTCTATCCACAGCTCGATCTTCGTCTCCGCCGTGGAGCGGTTGCGGGTGGCCGTGCGCCCCGTCATGCGTGCACCTCCTCGGAAGTCATCACCGACGACAGCGCGTCGGCGAAGGCATCGTTCTCGGAACGGGTGCCCACGGTTACGCGCAGGCAGTCGGCGAGCCGCGGCCAGCCAGAACAGTCCCGGATCAGCACATCGCGATCGACCAGCGCCTGCCACACCTCGTGTCCCCGCCGCTCCCTTGGCCGGAAGAGGATGAAGTTGGCCTCGCTGGGGAACACATCGACGTCCTGCCCTGACAGCAGCTCGGCGAGACGCGCTCGTTCGGCGACAACCCCGGCCACTCGGTCGTTCATCTCGTCGACGAATCGGAGGGCCAGCGTGCCGGCGAGCTGCGTGGCGACATCGAGATGGTACGGCAGTACCACCTTCTCCAACTCGGCGACGAGCCACGAAGGGCCGATCAGATACCCCAAGCGGGCGGCGGCCAGACTCCACGTCTTGGAGAACGTCCGCACGACGGCAAGCGTGCGGTCTTCGGACAGCAACTCCAGCGCCGACCACGAGGCGAACTGACCGTAAGCCTCGTCGACCACGATCAGGCCGGGAGCGATTGCCAACAGCGTGGTCAGCCGCGACCTGGGCTCGGCCAAGCCCGTCGGGTTGTTGGGCGAGCACAGGAACGTCACCGACGGCTGGGCCTCACCCATCACCCTGGCGATCTCGGCATCGTCGATCGTGAAGTCGGCGGCGCGCTCACCGCTGACCACCCGGGCGCCCGTGGTCCTGGCGATGTGGCCGTGCAGCTGGTACGAGGGTTCGAACGTCGCCACCGTGCGCCCGGTACCGCCGTAGGCCAGCAGCACCGTTTGCAACACCTCGTTGGAGCCGTTGGCGGCGAACACCTGGGCGGGGTCGACGCCGTGGAAGTCGGCGATGGCGGCCCTGAGCTCGGTGGCCTGGCGGTCCGGGTAGCGGTGCCAGTCGACATGGCCGAGCGCGGCGACGAACTCATCGAGCCATGCCTCGGGCGGTCCGACAGGCGATTCGTTCGTGTTGAGCCGCACGGACACCTCGACCTGCGGTGAGTGGTAGCCCATCAGGCTGGCCACTTCGTCGCGTGCTGCTACCCGTGCCACCAGATTGAGGCTACTGGCGTGCCTCGGCGCGCCCCGTAGCCTGTTTCGCACATGTCCAGCACCACCGCCGCCGAACTCGCCTCGCTCACCGACGCGGTGCAGCGCTGCCGTCAACGCGTGTCGGGGCTCACAGAGCCCTATCTCGGCACCCGCCACGGCGACATCCTGGCTGCCCTTTACGAGGTAGAACGGGGACTCATCGGCACGGAGCGGGCGCTGCAGCGGGCGGCGCGCCTCGTCACCGACTGAGCGGAGAAAGTGACGACGGCCCCCCGATGACCGGGGAGCCGCCGCCGGCGGGCGTGGCTAGGCGGCGGATCCCAGCACTGCGCCCTCGTCCAGGTTGGCGGGAACCTGGAAGACAATCATGGTAGTCCGAGCGCCGCCGGAAGGCCAACCTTTGACTCTGTTCGGGACGGGAGGACATGCCAGGCGGAACGCTCTGTCACAACTGCCGGGAGGGGCAGAAGTCGACGAGGACGCAGTCGCTGCACCGCGGGCGGCGGGCGAGGCACACACGTCGCCCGTGCATGATCATCCGCAGGCTGAAGTCGCCGCGCTCCCTCGCCGGCAGGAATCCGTTGAGCTCCAGTTCCACCTTCACCGGATCGGTCTCTGCCGTCATCGCCAGACGGCGAGCCAGCCGGCCGACGTGCGTGTCGACGGGCAAGCCGGGAAGGCCAAACGCCACGGAGCGCACGACGTTGGCCGTCTTGCGGCCCACACCCGGCAACGTCACGAGATCCTCTAGCCTCGTGGGCACCACCCCATCGAAACGCTCCACGACGGCCGTCGCCATGCCGAGCAAGCTGCGCGTCTTGTTCAGGTAGAAACCGGTTGGCCGTATCAACTGCTGCACGTCGAGCGGATCGGCCGCGGCCAGCTCATGAGGACCCGGATAGCGGGCGAACAGCGCCGGCGTCACGGTGTTGACGAGCTGATCGGTGGTCTGGGCGGACAGGATCGTGGCAGCCAGCAGCTCGAAGGCGTCGCCATGATCGAGCTCGCAGACCGCCTCGGGGTACTCCTCAGCCAGTCGGCGGTGCGTTTCCAGCGCACGTCCTCGTGGCGAACGGGGTCGAACCATCGCCTCGAAGGCTAGATTCTCGGTCCGTGCCTGCGGTCCCGGTGGTGCGCCATGTCGACGACGCCACAGTGGCGCAGGTGGCTGCGCTAGCCGACCACGCAGCCGCAGTCGACGGCTACCGGTTCCTGTCCGACCATCTGTGGCTCGACCTGGCATCGGGCGGCGAGCTGCTGGCTGCCGCCGTACCGGGCAGCGACCATCTCGTCGCCTACGCCCAGGCATCGCCGGCCAGCGGCGGCTGGACGATCGAAGCCACCGTGCACCCCGAGCATCGCCGCGCAGACGACGGGTTGCTCGCCGGCGTCGTGCAAGCAGTGCTCGATGCCGTGCGCCACGAGGGCGGCGGCCGGGTGACGTGGTGGACCCATGACGTGTCGACCAACGAGATCTCCCTGGCGGAGAAACTTGGGCTCACCGCCGACCGCGACCTGCTGCAGATGCGGCGCCAGCTGCCGACCGGGCTGCCGGTCATGGTGGAAACCCGGTCGTTCCGCCCAGGCGCAGACGAGCAGGCGCTGCTCGACGTGAACAACCGGGCGTTCGCCCAGCATCACGAGCAGGGCGGCTGGCTCCTCGACACGCTGCAACGACGCGTTCGACAGGCATGGTTCGATCCCGACGGCATCCGCCTGCACGAGCGCGATGGTCGGTTGGCCGCGTTCTGCTGGACGAAGTTGCACGACGCCGCCAACGGAGGCGTGGCCGTTGGCGAGATCTACGTGATCGCCGTCGATCCCGACTTCCAGGGTCTCGGCTTGGGCAAGCAGCTCACGCTGGCCGGACTCGAGTCGATCGAGCAACGCGGCGTCACCGCTGCCATGCTGTATGTGGACGGTGCCAACACGGCCGCAGTGGGCATGTACGAGCGACTCGGCTTCTCTCGCGCCCGGCACGATCGAGCCTTCGGCACCATCCTGCCGCCCTTGGTCGGCGACTGACGCACTCCGCGAAGGAGCCATCTGCGCCGCTGGCTGTTACCGTCCGAATGACAGCGACAACCGAAAGCGGCGCGGAAGAGGAGCCCTCAGTGGACACCATCGGCTCCGGCCCATCGGCCCGACCTTCGAGATGGGTACGACTGTCGCGACAGCTCGGCGCCTACGGGGTCACCGCTACGCTCGGGCTCGGCGCGCTCGGCGCCGTTGCCAACCAGTGCGATCCCGACGATCCGCCTTCGCAGCGCGAGCAGGTGGTGCAGATCACCAATCAGCGGCGCGCCGACAACGGCCTCGAGCCACTGCGGGCGGACTCGCGGCTGAACCTCGCGGCGCAGCGGCATTCCGCCGACCAGGCGCGCCTCGACCGCATGAGCCACGTGGGCTCCGACGGGTCGACCTTCGTGGTGCGAATCTCACGCACCGGCTACCCCTTCTCAACGGGGGGTGAGAATGTGGCCGCCGGCTATCCGAACGCCAAGCAGGTGATGCGCGGGTGGATGAACAGTGCGGGGCACCGGGCGAACATCCTCAACCGGGACGTCACCGAGATCGGGGTCGGCGCCGTCCGTTCGTCTGACGGCACGTTGTACTGGACGATGGTGCTGGCGAGACCCGGATGAGGGCTCAAGTCGGGTAGCCGGGGTCATCGACGGCCAGGCGGTCGGCGACCGTCTCGCCGACCGTTGCTGCGATCTCGGCCAGTCGGTGGTCGGCATCGCCAGATCGGATCAGTGCCGCAAGCGTCCGGTCGTCGGTGATCCCGAGCGATGCAAGGCGTTCGGCATGACGCCGGCGGTGCCGGTCGCCGTGCGCCAGTTCGCGCTCGACGATGGCAAGGACGTTGGCGGCTACCCGGGCGTCGAAACGCTGGCGTCCCGTCCCCTCGGCGACGAGCTCTCGCTCGAGCCACTCGCGCACCGCCTGCAACAGCTCCTCTGCCGTCGGCGATCCGTAGACGTCATCGACCTCGCTCACCACCGGCCCTCCAGCTCCGTGAGCAGATCGTGCTCGGTCTGGGAGACACGGCGACCAATCGCGGCGAGCTCGTGGCTCCTGGTCAACCCGTCGAGGTGGACACGTGCCTGACCTACGCACATTGTCCCCCACTTCAGCGTCGCCAGCACCCGCCACCAAAGCACCACCCCGCTGTCGACGGCAACGCCGGACTCCCGCTCGTACGCACGGTACAGCTGGTCGTACTCACCCACCCCGGCCACCGGCGCCCTGGAGCCGAATCGCCACGCCTTCGAACACAGCCAACCCAGGTCCTCCATCGGATCGCCGAGGTGCGCCAGCTCCCAGTCGAGCACCGCGACCAGCCCGCCCTCATCGATCACGAAGTTGCCGAGCCTGAAATCTCCGTGCACGATCCCCAACCCGCTCGGCGGAGGGCGGTGCGCAGCGAGCCAGCGCAAGGCCAACTCGAACACCGGGCTGGCGATGTCGAGCTCGTCGAGGTAACTGCGCGCGGCGACAAGCTGATCGAGCGCTTGCAAATGGTCGGCCTCGTCGGAATCGATGGCGTGCAAGACACCGAGCGCAGCGCCAAGCTGTCCGGCGAGCAGCGAGCGCGCCATCTCGTACCGCTGGTCGCGCAGGATCCTTCTGGCGATGGTCTCGCCGGGGACGAGCTCGGTGATGAGGAAGCCTGCACCCGTTCCGTCGGTGCCGCTGGCCACCATCGGTGCCACCGGCACGGCGTGCCGGGCGACGAGCCTGACCAATTCCGCCTCGTCGGGCAGGCTGCGTTCACTCCCAGGGCGCTGGAGTTGCACGACGAGCGGGCGGCCGTCGGCCACGAAGTGATACGTCTCGCGCGAGGCACCGCCGGACAAGCGCTCGATCTTGTCGATGTTCCGGGCGTCGAGGTGCTGGGCAAGCCACGCTGACAGCTGCGAACGATCGCTCACCGCAGCGATCGTGTCAGCTCACGACTTCGCTTCCAGCACCAGCGCCGCCATCTGGATCGACGTCTTGACCTGTGGTGCGACCGCATCGAGAAGGACCGAGATCGCTGGTGGCGTTCGTCAGCCCGGGTAAGGCGACATCAGCAGCCGGCGGCGCGCACGGTGGGTGTCGGGTTGATGGCCGGACCACCACCGGGATGCACCTCGAAGTGCAGGTGGGGAACGTCGGTGTTGCCAGTTGACCCCATGTATCCGACGACCTCTCCGGCGCTGACGTGGCGGCTCGAGCCGGCGAACGAGTCGAGGTGTGCGTAGTAGTAGTAGTCCCCGTTGTCTCCGGAGAGCCGCACGGCGTTGCCACCGAGCGAGTTCTGGGCGAACTCGGCATACCCGGATGTGACCGCCACCAGTGTCGTGCCTGTCGACGCCAGCATGTCGACGCCTTCATGGCTGCGCCCACCTGAGCGAGGCGCGCCGAAGGTGTCGGCATAGGCCGATGAGCCCCGCACCGGGCACACCAGCCCCGCGGGTGGTGGTGGCGGAGGTGGTGGTGGCGGAGGTGGTG
>JACDHN010000461.1 GCA_013821025.1 Acidimicrobiia bacterium
GCCTTGCTCGCTGCGCTCGCTCGGCTGCTCCTCGTCGCTGGCGCTTCCCTGCTGCTGGTCTCGCTCTCTACGCTCGCTCGACTCCGGCTCGTCGCTGGCGCTTCCCTCGCCGGCTGACGCCATGTCGTCGACATCCTGGGGGGCGAAGCTTTGCGCCTCTTGGGTTTCGTCTGTGGACGTGGTGGCGGCGGCGTCAGGGGTGGGGTCGCCGGATCGGAGGCCTTGGGCTCTGCGGCGGCTGCGCTCGACGCGCTCGCGGCGGGACTGGGCGGTGCCGGCGCGGCCGGCGGCGCCTCGGTTGGACTCTCGGTTGGTGAGCACTTCGAGACGGTCGTCGCTCAGGCGGGCGACGATGATCGTGATGTGGCAGCTGCGCTTGCGGATGCGGGTGGCGCGACCGCGAGCCCTGGGACGGAAGCGGCGCATCGTCGGGCCCTCGTCGGCATAGCAGGCAGCGACGTACAGCTCCTCGGTGTCCTGGGCATCGTTGTGAGTGGCGTTGGCGACGGCGCTCTGGAGCACCTTGGCGATGTCGGAAGAGACGGCACGCTCGCTGAAACGCAGCACCTCACTTGCCCGGCGCACGTCGAGGCCACGGACGAGATCGAGCACGACGCGGGCCTTGGAGGCCGACGAACGCACGTATTTGGCGCTCGCCTTGGTGCCGACGCGCTCACCGACCGTCGTGGCGCCGTCGTTGAGCTTGGGACCAGGCATCAGCGACGACCTCGCGCGTTGCGTTCCTGTCCGGCGTGGTAACGGAAGGTGCGGCTGGGGCTGAACTCACCGAGCTTGTGACCGACCATCGACTCGGTGACGTACACCGGGACGTGCTTGCGGCCGTCGTGGACGGCGATGGTGTGGCCGACCATGTCGGGGATGATGGTGGAGCGGCGCGACCAGGTCTTGATCACCTTGCGCTCTCCCGCCTGGTTCTGGGTGTCGATCTTGCGGAGCAGATGCTCGTCGACGAACGGGCCCTTCTTGAGACTGCGGGTCATGACTTACCTCCGGCCTTTGCCGCTGCGGCGGCGGCGGATGATCAACTTCTGCGACGGCTGCTTCTTCGAGCGGGTGCGGCCTTCTGGCTGACCCCACGGCGACACGGCCGGGCGCCCGCCAGACGTGCGGCCCTCGCCACCGCCGAGCGGGTGGTCGACGGGGTTCATCGCCACGCCACGGGTCTGGGGGCGCACACCCTTCCAGCGGTTACGTCCGGCCTTGCCGATCTTGACCAGCTCGTGCTCGGTGTTTCCGACCTCACCGACGGTGGCGCGGCAGTCGATCAGCACGCGGCGCATCTCGGTGGAGGGCATCCGCAACGTGGCGTGGTCGCCGTCCTTGGCCACGAGGCGTACGGCAATCCCGGCGGAACGGCCGATCTTGCCGCCCTGGCCCGGGCGCAGCTCCACGTTGTGCACCGTGGTGCCGACGGGGATGTAGCGCAACGGGAGGGCGTTGCCGGGCTTGATGTCGGCGCCGTGGCCGCTCTCGACGTGGTCGCCGACGCGCAGGCCCCTCGGGGCCAGGATGTACGCCTTCTCACCGTCGGCGTAGTGCAGCAGGGCGATGCGGCACGTGCGGTTCGGGTCGTACTCGATGGCTGCGACCTTCGCCGTCACGCCGTCCTTGATGCGCTTGAAGTCGACGAGGCGGTACTGCTGCTTGTGGCCGCCGCCGCGGTGACGAGACGTCTTGCGCCCGTAGCTGTTGCGACCGCCGGTCCTCGGCTTGGCGCCGAGCAGACTCTTCTCGGGCTCGGACTTGGTGACCTCGGCGAAGTCGGAGACGGTCTGGAAGCGTCGTGCCGGGCTCGTGGGCTTGCGGGAACGGATGCCCATGGTGTCCTCAGTTCTCGAACAGCGGGATCTCGCCCGCTGCCAACGTGACGAACGCCCGCTTCGTGGCGGGCGTCGAGCCAATTCGATTGGTGCCTCGCGTGCGGCGCCGCTTGCCGGGCCGGTTGAGCGTGTTGACCTTGTGCACCTCGACATCCCAGATCGCCTCGACGGCGTCGCGGATCTCGGGCTTGCTGGCCGACTTGTGCACCTTGAACGTGTAGACGCCCTGCTCCATGAGCGCGTAGCTCTTCTCGGAGACAACAGGAGCCACGATGATGTCGCGAGGATCTTTCATGAGCTTTGCGCCTCGCTGGCGTCGGGCATGCTGGCGGGCGATTCGTACCC
>JACDHN010000462.1 GCA_013821025.1 Acidimicrobiia bacterium
GAAGCAGACACAGGATTCCTGTTTCGCGCACCGCCCAACGTCCGTGAACAGTTCCCGCAGTTCCGGGCGCTCGACGACTACGGCGAGCTGCTCGAAGCGCTGCTCAGCGATTGACCCAAGAAAGGTCGGAGGTGCGGTCGCCGGCGGCTGCCCCGGCCGGTGACACCTCCTCGATCTGGGCCAGGTCGGCGTCGTTCAGCTCTAGGTGGGCGGCGCCGGCGTTCTCCTCGACCCGACGCTGGCGCTTCGTACCCGGGATCGGCACCACGTCGTCACCTTGGGCCAGTAGCCAGGCCAGGGCGAGCTGGGCCGGTGTCACACCCTTGTTGTCGGCGATGGTCCGCACCTCGTCGACGAGGTCGAGGTTGCGCTGGAAGTTGTCGCCCTGGAAGCGGGGGAGGTCCTTGCGGAAGTCGAACTCGGCCAGGTCGTCGGTCGTGCGGATGTCGCCGGTGAGGAAACCCCGGCCGAGCGGGCTGTAGGGCACGATGCCGATGCCGAGCTCCCGGCACGTCGGCACGATGTCGTCCTCGATGTCGCGGCTCCACAGCGACCACTCGCTCTGCAGGGCGGCGATCGGGTGCACGGCGTGGGCACGGCGCAGTGAGTCGGCCGACGCCTCGCTGATGCCGAGGTGCCTGACCTTGCCCGCCTCCACCAGCTCGGCCATCGCACCCCATGTCTCCTCGATCGGCGTGTCGGTGTCGATGCGGTGCTGGTAGTAGAGGTCGATGTGGTCGGTGCCGAGCCGTTGCAGCGAGGCGTCGCAGGCCTCGCGCACGTACTCGGGGCGACCGTTGACGGATCGGGCGAAGGACTTCGGGTCCATGCGGATGCCGAACTTGGTGGCGATGACGACGTCGTCGCGCCGGGCGCGCAGGGCGTTGCCGACGATGCGCTCGTTGTCGGTGGCGCCGTAGACGTCGGCGGTGTCGAAGAACGTGACGCCGAGGTCGAGCGCCCTGTCGATGGTGGCGAGCGCTGAGTCCTCGTCGCCAGCGCCGTAGACGGCCGACATCGACATGCAGCCGAGTCCGAGTGCCGAGACGTCGAGCCCATCGCCGAGACTGCGGGTGGGGAGTTGGGGATCGGTCATGAACCCGACCGTACGGCGTGAACGCCTCTCCGAGGCTCGCTGGCCACCAATTCCAAGGAACCTGTTGGCGACGACGGGCCGGGCCCGTCCGACCTACCAGCGCTCGACGAGATGCTCACGACCGGGCGGGGGATCGTACGGCTCGGGCCAGAAGTCGGTGACCTTGACGATGCGGCCATCGCTGGCCTCGAAGAAGGCGATCGCCAACGCCGGCTCGTCGTCGCCGACGGTCCAGCGGAAGAGCACCGCTGCATCATGATCGTCGCCGACGACGACCTGGGTCTCCAGGTGCCAGTCACCCGGGTACTCCTGGTTGAACTCTAGGTAGCGCTCCCGGCCGCGGATCCGCTCGTGCGTCTGGGGAATCTCGTAGACGACGTCGGTGGCGAGCAGCGCCGTCCAGGCGTCCCAGTCTCGGCGATCGAGTTGCTCGACAAAGGCGGCGGCGAGCTCCTTGGCCTCGTTCATCTGCCGCAAGGTAACACCGACCCGCTGCGGGGTCAGGACGAGCGGAGGCGGGCGATGACCGGTGCGAAGGGCTCGGCAGACCTGACCACGAAGTAGGTGATACCCCAGCGCGCACGACCGGCAACCAGCTGATCGGCGATCTCGTCGACGGTGCCGAGTGCCAGGAACGGAGTCTGCATGGCGTCGTTGCGCGTCAGCCCCTCCACGTCTTGAACCCAGCCGCGCCGCCGCCCGCACACGGTCGTCGGTGACGTCGACCACTTGCACGAGCACGTTGAGCTCGGTTTCGATCCCGTCCGAGCGCCGCCCTGCCCGCACGAACGCCGTTTCGCCGTCGAGCACGTCGGTGCCGAAGCGCACGGCGTGGTGGTGACCGTCCGCCAGCCTGCGCCCCAAGCCCGTGAACCCGATGATGTCGGCGTGCGATCCAGCGTGCGTGAGCAGGCGCTCGCCGCTGCCTCCCACGAGGATCGGAAGGCGTTCCTGTGCGGCCGGCGAGGCGGTGGCAGCGCCGTGCAGGTCGTACCGGTCGCTGTGGTGCTCGACGGTGCGGCCGTCGAGCAGGGCGCGCATGATCTCGACGAACTCGGTGAGGCGCGCTTTGCGCTCCAGGGCGGGCTC
>JACDHN010000463.1 GCA_013821025.1 Acidimicrobiia bacterium
TCGTCAGGGTCGCACTGCCCCCAGGTGAGGCTCCTATCAGGCGGCCCGGACTCGGTCGTGGTGACGTCCGTGGCGTCCGTGGCGTCCGTGTCGTCCGTGGCGTCGGTGATGGTGTTATCGCTCACGGTTCCGGTGGTCGGGCTGGAGCCTTGGCGCGACTCGATGGCGTCGGGCCCGTCGACGCTCGAGCACGCGGCGACCAGACCTCCTGCGATCAACAGCACCACGAGTCGTCGCATGACCCGACCGTAGCGGCGCATGCTCCGCTCAGGAACGCGGCCAGAGCCGGCGACATGGTCACGTCGTTCAGAGGTGAGGACCCAGTTCGGCACGCCGGCGCCTCCAGGCGCTTCGGCGGCCGCATCATGAAGGGTCGGGGGATGCGGTAGACCGTCATCGTGAACCTGGCGTCCGACCACGTCGACTGGGCGGAGCGCCGGGCGCGTCTCGGACAGCGTCACTTCCTGGCCGTCGCCGGCAGTTCGATCGAAGACGTCGCAGATGCAATGGTCGGGCTGCACTCGAGCGATCCGATCACCCCGTACCTGTCGCTGTGGGCCCGGGTAGCCGGTGTGACCCCTGACGACATCGGCGACGCGCTCTACACCCGGCGGGCGCTGATCCGGGTGCACGCCATGCGCCGCACGCTATTCGTCGTCGGGCCGGGGCTGGCGTCGACCATGGCGGCGGCGTGCACCAACAGGTACGTGACTCGGGAGCGGACCAAGCTCGTGAAGCTCGTCGAGCAGCAAGGCCTCGCTGCCAACGGCGCAGCCTGGGTGGATCGCGTGGCGACGGCAACCGTGGAAGCGTTGCGCGTTCGGGGCGAGGCGACGGCGGTGCAGCTGACGGCCGACGTGCCCGAGCTGGCGCTACGCCTTTCGTTCGGCAGCGACCAGACGTGGGCAGGCACGGTCGGGGTGTCTACTCGCATCCTGTTCCTGCTTGCGACTGAAGGCCGGATCGCCAGGGGCCAGCCACTGGGTAGCTGGGTGTCGGGCCAGTATCGGTGGCTGTCGATGGATTCGTTCGCAGCGGACGGATTTGGCACCGATGACCCCGAGGAAGCACGACAGGAACTGGTGCGCCGGTGGCTGGCCACGTACGGGCCAGGCACGACCACGGACGTCCAGTGGTGGACCGGATGGACGAAGGGTCAGACGATGAAGACCCTCGCAGCGCTCGAAGCCGTCGAGGTGGACCCGGAGAAGGGTTCCGAACAAACCTGGTGGCTGCTCGCCGACGACCTCGCGGTGGAGGATCGCCACCAAACGGTCAGCCGTCCGTGGGTGGCGCTGTTGCCAGGTTTGGATCCGACGGTGATGGGCTGGAAGCAGCGGCAGTGGTACGTCGGCGATCACGCTGCCGTGTTGTTCGATCGGAACGGCAACGCCGGCCCGACGGTGTGGGCGAACGGCCGGATCATCGGAGGCTGGTCGCAGGCCAAGGATGGCGACGTGCGGGTGCGACTGCTCGAACAGGTCTCGACCGATGTCGAGGACGCCGTGTCCGCGCGAGCCGGTCAGCTCGGCGACTGGTTGGGTGCGACCCGGATCACTCACCGGTTCCGATCGCCGCTCGACATCGAGCTGGCGTCGGGCTGAATCCACTCACCTCTCCTGCCACGGCCGCACGGTCCGGTGTCGGTGCCCGCCATCGGCATCGAGCCGATGCTCGACGAGTCCGCAACGCGGATCTGACGGATGCTCGCCCCAATCATCGCCGGGAATGGTCAGCGATGGCGCCCACACGGCGCGGCCGAGGTGAGCGGACCGGTGCCGGTGACCGGAGGCGATGACCTCGACGTCGGCGCCGACCGTGGCGCGCCGGAAGGCCTCGGCGGCGGGACGGGGCGTCTCCCATCCGTCAGCTGGTTCGCCGACGATCGGTTGGTGTATGAACACGGCGACCGGCTCGTTGCTGTCGACGGCGTCGGCGAGCCAGGCATCGTGCTCGGCGTCGCCGAGCAGATAGCAGTTGACGCCGACCAGGCGCCAGCCGGCCACCTCGACGATGAAACGGTCGTCCCCCCACGCCCGGCGAAAGGCGTCCAGCCGACGGGGACGGTCGGCATCCTCGCCGTAGAAGCCGGCGTCGTGGTTGCCCGGCACGGCCAGGAGCGGTGCCGGCAATTGTTCCAGCAGCTCGCCCGCGAACGCCCGATCGTTCTCGTCGTCGGGATCC
>JACDHN010000464.1 GCA_013821025.1 Acidimicrobiia bacterium
TCGTTCGCCCGCAGCTGCGCCTCCTCGATCTCACGAGCCGCCCGCTCAGCTGGGCTTTCGTCCGAAGCGGCGGCGGCCGGAAACGATGGTCCGACAGCCAAAGCCGTCATCGCAAGCGCCCCGAAGAGCGTCGTGTACCGTCGCCTCACTCGCCGGCACCCTAACCCATTGTTGCGATCTGATTACACCATTCACGATGATCTCCGACACGTCAGCGTCAACGACGCCCTTGGAACTGAGGGGAATCCACGTCCGGCGCGACGGCACTCACATCCTGCGCGGTGTGGATCTCGTGGTCCGGTCGTGCGAGCGATGGGTCCTGCTCGGTCCAAACGGATGTGGCAAGACCACCCTGATGCGCGTCGCTGCGCTCACCCTGCATCCGACTACTGGGACGGTCGAGGTGCTCGGGCAACGGCTCGGCGCCACCGACGTGCGCCAGCTGCGGCGACGAGTTGGCTACGTTTCGTCGGCGCTCGCCGCCCAGCTGAGGCGCAACCTGGCGGCCGTCGACATCGTGATGACGGCAAAGTTCGCTGCCCTCGAACCGTGGTGGCACCGCTACGAGCCGGCCGACCATCGACGTGCGCTGTACTGCCTCGGCGAACTGGCAGTGGCCCACCTCGCCGACCGAGAGTTCGGCACCCTGTCGTCGGGCGAGCAGCAGCGGGTGCTGATCGCCAGGACGCTGATGAATGAGCCGGCCGTCTTGCTGCTCGATGAGCCGACGGCCAACCTCGACCTGGCGGCCCGGGAGGTGGTGGTGGCCGGGCTGGACCGGTTGGCCGAGGACCGGGCGGCGGCGCCGATGGTGATCGTCTCTCACCACGTCGGTGAGATCCCGGCGCACATGACTCACGTCTTGATGATGCGGGCGGGATCCGTTCTCACGGCGGGGTCCGTTGCCGACGTGCTGACATCTACCGCGCTCAGCGAGTGCTTCGGAATCGGGCTGGAGTTGCGCCGAGCGCGCAATGGCCGATTCAGCGCCTGGGCGAGGCAGTGACGACGCGCAGTAGGGATGACTTGGCCTGACGGATCTCGTCCTCGAGCACCCGCTCGAGGATGCCGCCGGTCCACAGGTCGCCGCTGTAGAACAGCTCGGCCGTCACGACTGACCCGGCGTCGCTCTCGGTCAACGTCGTGCTCAATGTCCACTCGGCGTGGTCGCGCCCGTCGAACTGGGCGCGCTCGAAGCGCACGAAACGGCACTCGTCGCACGCCGTGCGGGCCATGCGCAGACGCTTGGACCGCGCGAACGGGCCGATCTTGGCCCTCAGCTCGACGTCCCACGCCGGGTTGCCATCGGTGGGATCGACGGATTCGACGCGATGGACGAGCCGCATCCATGGCGGGTAGCGATCCAGCAGTTCGAGGTGCGGCCAGACGCTGTCGGGCGGAGCCGGCACGTCGAGGTCGACCTTGATCTTCACGCTTCACCCACCGCCACGGCAACACGACGCTGGAACCAGGCGACGCCGACCTCGTGCTTGGGGCTGAGGGTGCCGCGCTCGTAGACGCCGGCCTCCAGGTTGCGCTGGACGGCCTCGCAGATCGCCTGGTCCTCGTCGAGCACCACGTTCGACATCTTCACCATGGCCGCCCCGGCAGCGGGAATGTCGTCGGCGAAGAAGTAGTCGTAGACGATCTGGGTGCGCCGGACGTCGATCGGCACGATGCGCTCCACATTCATACCGTCGGCGTAGACGTTGAGCGCCACGTTCGGATATCGGAACAACCACAGCCCGGCCGATGGCGAACCCCCGGCCGTGTCGGCACGGTGGACGCAATAGCCGTCCTCTGGAACGTCCACCCGGTACGTCGACATGTCGAGCGAGCGCGACAGACCGGGGTGCAGCATCGGGACGTGGTAGCCCTCGAGGTAGTTGTCGGCGTAGGTCTTCCAGTTGCAGGCAAGCTGGCGAACGAGCCGGTGCCCGTGGCGGAACTGTTCCATCGGAAAGCGGGCACACTCTTCGACGAACCCACCGAGGGCCTCGACGAGTGGCGGCGCCGACGGATCGAGCGTGATCCACACGAGCCCGCGCCACGACTCGACCTGGATCGGAGCCAGGCGTTCGCCCCCGGTGCACAAGCCGGTGTCGTCACCGAAATCGCGAGCCCGGGTCAGCGTGCCGTCCCATCCGAACGCCCACCCGTGGTACCGGCACACGAGGTTGC
>JACDHN010000020.1 GCA_013821025.1 Acidimicrobiia bacterium
GATCACACCGATGGCCCATCAAGAGTTTGACCTGTCCGAGCTGCTCGACGCGTTGCGCGCCGGGGGCGACATCGACGTGATCCGCCGCTCGGTGGAGATCGTGCTGCAAGCCTTGATCGAGGCGGAGGCGACCGAGGTGATCGGCGCCCGGCCACATGAGCGGTCTGAGAGCCGCACGAATCAGCGCAACGGCAGCCGGGCGCGTCTGTTGTCGACCAAGGCCGGTGATGTCGAGTTGGCGATCCCCAAGCTGCGCAGGGGCAGCTTCTTTCCGTCTGTGTTGGAGCGGCGCCGCCGCATCGACCGTGCCTTGTTCGCCGTGGTGATGGAGGCCTACGTGCACGGGGTGTCGACCCGCAAGGTCGACGACCTGGTGCGCTCACTCGGCTTGCAAGCCGGGATCTCCAAGTCCGAGGTGTCACGGATCTGCGCCCAGCTCGACGACGACCTGGAAGCGTTCCGCACCCGCACCCTCGATCACATCGCGTTCCCGTACGTGTTCGTCGACGCCACCTTCGTCAAGGGTCGTGTCCGAGGCCGGGTCCTGTCACGAGCCGTCGTGGTTGCCACCGGCGTCACCGCCACCGGTGACCGTGAGGTCCTCGGCGTCGACATCGGCGACACCGAGAACGGTGCGTTCTGGACCGCGTTCTTGCGCTCGCTGCGGGCCCGCGGGCTCGCAGGGGTGCAGCTGATGATCTCGGACCACCACGCCGGCCTGAAAACAGCGATCGAGTCGGTGATGCTCGGCGCTTCGTGGCAGCGCTGCCGGGTGCACTTCATGCGCAACGTGCTCGCCAAGGTGCCCAAAGCGTCAGCGGACATGGTCGCCGCCGCGATCCGCACGATCTTCGCTCAACCCGACGCCACCCACGTCCGCTCGCAGCTGACCGAGATCGTCACCACCCTCGAAGCGCAGTTCCCCGATGTCGCCGCCATGCTCGCCGACGCCGCCGAGGACCTGTTGGCCTTCACACACTTCCCCCTCGCCCACTGGCGCAAGCTGTGGTCGACGAACCCGCTGGAACGGTTGAACGGCGAGATCAAGCGCCGCACCAACGTCGTGGGCATCTTCCCCAACGACGACGCCGCGCTGCGATTGATCACCGCCGTCGTCGTCGAGACCCACGACGAATGGGCCGTCGCCGAACGCCGCTACCTCTCCGAAGAATCCATGGCCCAACTCCACCACCCCACCACCGACACCGTCCAGGAGACGCCACTGGCCGTCACCGCCTGACAGACTCAACGATCAACGACAACGACCAGCCCGGACTCAACCCCGAGCTACACCACTACGCGGGACTCCAGCCTGACGTGCGCGGGCCCGGTCGTTGCGGTCCAGCCGGCTGGGCAGGTCAGATGGAGCCGGTCCTGCCGAGCACTGCCCGGCCCGATGACGAGGAGTTTCAGTCGTTCGACAGGCTCGTTGCTGAGGACGAAGCGCACGTGACGGTCGGCGACGCGGCGGGTCAACGGGACCTGGTGGTCGAGGCTGAGACACCAGCGGTGCTCACACGGTGATGAACGTCTCGGCCGGTGATCCGTTGACCGGTCGCCTCGGCGCCTGAAGAACCCGGAGCACCCACGGGGGCGTCGAGCATCCCGGCGACCACTAGCCGACCAGGGTCGGTGGAGTGTCAGGCGCTCGGCGCCCGACACCCCGCAAAGCCTTACGGCACAATGGTTTCAGGCAGCGCCCTCGGCAGGATTCGAACCTGCGACACACGGTTTAGGAAACCGAGATCGCGATCACGCCAGAACCTCTAAGGACGAGCGGGTCAGCGTCGACTCCACCCTCCACTCGATCTCCGCTATGCAACGGAAAGACTCGGTGGCGCGACCGGCTGCGTTCGACCAGGCAACGTCAGCACGCGGCCGCGCCGCGTTCATTTGGCCCGGTCCGTCCTGCCCGGAGTCAAGCGTACGACAGCGTCCCTTGATGAAGAGCTCGTTACTCAGCCAGCACGGCGTCGATCCGCGAGTTACCGTGGTCTTCATCAGCCTCAAGCGCACCGACGTACGTGGATACCAGGGTTTCCACGCTGAGCCCTAGGCGCTGAGCCACTTCGCCGAGGGGCACGCCTGCCGCCAGCCAAGTGGTTGCCGCCGCATGTCGGCAGTCGTACAACCTCAGTGGAGGATGCCCAACCGAACGCAGTGCTCGGTGCCACGCACGCGACCAGTTGGAAGCGGTGGGCAGCCGGCCCGTGCGCGTACGGAGATCAAGTTCCCGGGCGCGAACTGGTGGTCAGTGAGCCACTCATTCAGCGTCTGGACGAGTGTTGGCGGGATCGGACGCTTCGTGCTCCAGTCTTGGGCTCGCCCGGTTCATCCCGCGAGACGTCGCCTCGACAACGTCGATACGGCCCCAGCCCGACGCTGGAAGGGCAAGCGCCCGCGGTCTCAGCATGACGACTTCCGATGGTCGGAGCCCGGCGTAGTACACAACCGCTGTCATCACCCGATAGGTGTTGCTGCCCGGTTGATGGCTGGTGATCGCTTCGAGAGCTCGCCGCATCATTGCGGGTCCGGGCAGCGCGCGGATGTCCACTGCGCGTCGAGCCTTCATGGCCTTGCGTTGTGACCTCCCCTTAGGTGTTGGGGGCCACGGATCCTTCGGGATGATCTCAAGCTCAACCGCTCGACGCACACACGCTCGTGCGACCTTGCGGAACCTGCCTGCGGTTGCCGGCGAGAGCAGTTGACCGGTGTCGCCCTGTCCGAGCTTGGTGTCGACCTGAGCGAGGATCACCGATTCAAGGACAGCAGCGATCTCATCGACTCCTCGAGCCACTCCTCGAACGGATCGTCAACGTCTACGATCGCGCCGGGTCGCAGAGTCGCGGTGAGGTACGAGCGAATGTTGTCGGGTGGCGTTCCGCACCGGCACGGACCAGATCGCGAAGGGTCTTTGCATTGCCCTTCAGCTGCTCGATGTCCGGGTTGTCGGGCAGGCAGTCAGTTGGAACGGCAGCCTCCTCTCCAGTCGGCCCGGCGTCCGCACGGTCGGGCAGGAGGGAGACGGATCAACCTTCGATCACCACACCAGGTGGGCTTCGCCCTTCCCGCGGACCGGCGGCGCTCCTGGATCGCCGTCCGCAACCCTAGTCGCCACGCCACGCGTCGCCGTACGTCGTGTGTACATACTCGTTGCTAAGATGTGTGCATGGTGAAGAGGACCACGATCGAGCTCGACGAGCACCTTCTCGCTCGTGCCAAACGTGCACTCGGGAAGCCCACGACCCGAGCAACCATCGAGGAAGCACTCCGGCAGGCCGCCGACTCGGCCGAGCGCGCGCGAGGTGAACGAGCCGAGCAGCAGCTGCATTACCTACATCGGCTGCATCGCCACACCGATCGCGAGGTGCTCCGCTCGGAGGACATGTGGCGCTGAGCGGCTGGCTGCTCGACAAGAGCGCCGCCGCTCGGGCGGACGACCCGGCACTCGGCCAGGCGTTCGGCGAACTCGCCGGTTCGTTGTTCGTGTGTGCCGTCGGCGAGCTCGAGCAGCTGTACTCGGCGCGGTCCGCTGGCGACTATGACCGACTCAAAGAGGAGCTCCACGCGGCGTTCGAGATCGTTTCGGCACCACCGGATCTACTCCAGCGCGCGCTCCACCTACAGCGCGACCTTGCTCACCATCACGGCATGTGGCACCGCATACCGATCCCCGATCTCCTGATCGCAGAGACGGCGCTCCACCATGGTCTAGGAGTCGTTCACGTCGATCGCGACTTCGATCGGATCGCGGTGGCCCGCCCGCTCAGGGTCCGCCGGCTGGCCTGACCGAATCGGCCTAAGCCGGGACCGGCGACGATCATGAAGTCGCGCAATCGTCTCTACGTCGAGCGCGGTTCTCACACTTGATCGACGAGCGGTTCTCGCTCCCAGAACCGCAGTTGCCGGCAGGCCTCGACGAATGCACTGACGCTGCTCCTGTCATCGTCGAGGGGGAGGTAACCGTCGTCGAGCATGTCGATGACACCGGCGGCAGCAAGAAGCGGTCCAGCGGACTCGACGTGCCCGACGAACTTGCAATGGGCGTGGGCGTCGGTCACGAAGTCCTTCGCTGCGGCGTCGGCGGCGAGCAGCGCGGCACCGTCGGCCGATGTCAGCAGGGCGACGGCGTCGTAGAGCACAGATGGGCCGCCGTCGACGTTCTGGTCCGCCGGGACGTGGGTGCCGTTGCTCAACGTGACGCCGCCGATCTTGGGGGCGATCAGTTCGAGCAACGCCCCTTCGGTTGCCAGCGCGTCGCGCAGCGCATCGAGCACGGTTGCGTCGGTGTCGTCCGTGACGAGCGCACCGACCTTGCGGCCGGCGAAGCTGTCCGGGCCGTTGCGGATGATGCTCAGCGCAGGTGACTCGGGCAGGTCCGTGATGGGGGGGCGCGCCGCGTCGCTGGGTTCGGGGAGCTCGGCGAGTCCGAGGCCATCCGCCACGCGACGAGCGAAGGTGTCGTCGACGTTGCGGAGGTTGGCGACCATCCTGGCGCGGATGGCGAGTGTCTCGACCTTGCTGAGCTCGAACACGAACCCGTTGACGATGTGGGTCTGTTCGACGGGTGTCTGGCTGATGTAGAACTGCCGGGCCTGGCTGTAATGGTCGGCGAAGGTCTCGGAGCGCACCCGGCGCCTCTCGCCCGCCTCGTTGGCAGGGAACGTCTGGAAGCCGCCGGTGGGGTCTTCGCGCGGGCCACGGTTGTCGCCCGTCCACGAGTTCGGTTCGTAGTTGACCGGCCCAACCGGATTGGTCATCGCCATGTGCCCGTCCTGCTGGAAGTGGGCGACCGGGCACTTCGGCGCGTTGACCGGGATGTGCGTGAAGTTGGGTCCACCGAGGCGCTTCAACTGCGTGTCGAGGTAGGAGAAGTTGCGTCCCTGCAGCAGCGGATCGTTCGTGAAGTCGATGCCAGGCACGATGTTCTGGGTGCAGAACGCTACCTGCTCGGTCTCGGCGAAGAAGTTGTCGACGACACGGTCGAGCACGAGGCGGGCGATCGGCCGAATCGGCACCTGCTCCTCTGGGATGATCTTCGTGGCGTCGAGGATGTCGAACTCGAACGCATCGGCGAAGTCGTCGTCGAACAGCTGAACACCGAGCTCCCATTCTGGAAAATCGCCGGCCTGGATCGCGTCCCACAGGTCGCGACGGTGGAAATCGGGATCGGCTCCGTTGATCTTGACGGCTTCGTTCCACACCACCGACTGCAGACCCTGCTTCGGTTTCCAGTGGAACTTGACATAGGTGGAGGCGCCGCCTTCGTTGACGAAACGGAAGCTGTGCACCCCGAAGCCCTCCATGAAGCGGAACGAGCGGGGAATCGCCCGGTCGGACATCGTCCACATCACCATGTGCGTGGCCTCGGGCATCAAGGAGATGAAGTCCCAGAAGTTGTCGTGCGCCGACTGGGCCTGCGGGAACCCGCGATCGGGTTGCTGCTTCACGGAGTGGACGACGTCAGGGAACTTGATCGCCTCCTGGATGAAGAACACCGGGATGTTGTTGCCGACGAGATCCCAGTTGCCCTCCTGCGTGTAGAACTTGACGGCGAAGCCGCGCACATCCCTGGCGAGGTCGAACGAGCCCTTGTTGCCGGCAACGGTGGAGAAGCGCACGAAGACCTCGGTCTTCTCGCCAGGGCGCTGGAACAGGTCGGCACGGGTGATGTCGGCGAGCGACTCGTACGTCTCGAGGTAGCCGTGGACGCCGAAGCCCCTGGCGTGAACCACACGCTCGGGGATGCGTTCATGATCGAAGTGGAAGATCTTCTCCCGGAAGTGAAAGTCCTCCAGCAATGAGGGTCCACGCTCACCGACGCGCAGCGTGTTCTGGTCGTCGGCCACGGGGATGCCCTGCTGAGTCGTCAGCCGCACACCACCATCGCCGACCGTCTGATGCGTCTCGCCGCCCTCACCGAACTCGAAAAGGGCGTTGGGGTCTCGGGCGGCGGCCGCATCTCGCTCGGCCGGCTTCGCTGCCGACGTCTTCGCCGTCCTTGATCGTTGCGGCCGCGACCCGGAGGTCGACGACTCAACCGACTTGCTGGCGGGTTTCGGATTGGACGATGACGATTTCTTCGTCGCCTTGCGGGGCTTGGCTGCCATCAGTGTCACCTGCTCCTGTCGTGCGGCGTGGCGGGGGATCGAGTCACGTTACCGAACGTCGTGCCAGGTCGTCATCCTCCGACCAGAAAGGTCCGCCGAATCAAGCGATCGACTTCCCAATAGTTCAAGACTTGCCCTGAACGCCGGGCACATGATGTTCCGTACCGGCCAGTGGACTCTGTCGAGCGAAGGCGGAGAAGTGATGACGGAGAAGTCGAGTCGGGACCGATGACTCTCGTGGCGCCGCACGGTCTGAGTCTCTTGACAGCCGAGACAGCCAAACCGACAGGAGACACGAGATGACGTCGACCGAGTCCTCCGAGCAGCCGCTCGGACACCGGAACCGAGCCGACGCCGAGCGTAAAGTACCGAACATGTGTTCAGCGATTCAATCAGTTGCGCTGGTGCGCCGATTCGGAGACTTGACGGCGGTGGACGGGGTGGATCTCGACGTCGCCACCGGGGAGATCTACGGGTTCCTCGGTCCGAACGGTGCCGGCAAGTCGACGATGATGCGGATGCTGTGCACGTTGCTCGCGCCCACCAGCGGCCAGGCCACGGTCGCCGGGTTCGACGTCGTCGACGACCCCGGAGCCGTCCGCCTGCGCATCGGCGTGGCCCTGCAAGACGCGGCGCTCGACCCGCGTCAGACCGGCGCCGAGCTGCTGCGTCTTCAAGGGCTGCTTTACGGGCTGTCGCGGCGCGAGGCGAACCGCCGCGTCGGCGAGCTCGGCGAGCTGATCGACCTCGTCGATGCCCTTGACCGACCGATCAGCACCTATTCCGGCGGCATGAAACGTCGACTCGACCTCGTCGCCGCGCTCGTCCACAATCCGCGGATCCTGTTCCTCGACGAGCCGACGACCGGCCTCGATCCGGTCAGCCGTGCCCGGGTGTGGGAGGAGGTTCGCCGGCTCAACGCCGACTTGAGGATGACGATCTTCCTCACGACGCAGTATCTCGAGGAGGCCGACACCCTGGCCGATCGCGTCGGCATCATCGATGCCGGCCGCATCGTCGCCGAAGGCACGCCGGCCGAGCTCAAGCGGTCGATCGGCACCGACGTCATCATCATCCGCGTTGAAGGTGACGCCGCCGATGTGTGCCAGGCGGTCGAGCGCGTGCAGGGAGTGCTCTCCGTCGAAGCACGCGGATCGGAGCTCGTCGTGTCGACGACTGACGGCTCCGCCACGGTGAGCCCGGTGGCGGTGGCGTTGAGCGCATGTGAGGTGCGGGTGCGTGATCTGACGTTGCGTACCCCGACGCTCGACGACGTCTTCCTCGAGCTCACCGGCAGCCGTATCCAACACGACGAGACCGAGGAGGTCGGGTCATGACCATCGCAGCGACAACCGATACGGGTTCGGTGCGGGCGATCGAAGCGCGTCCGGCCGGATTCGTGTCCGACACCTCCGCGATCGCCGGGCGGGCACTGCGGGCCATCCCCCGTGACGTCGAAGCGGTGATCCCACCGATCTTCATCGCCCTGTTCTTCTTCCTCGTCAACATCGCCACCCTGTCCGACATCACCGAGACACAGATCGAGGGGTTCAACTTCACCTCCTTCCAGTTGCCGACGGCCATCCTGCTCGGGGTCACGGGCGTGTCGCGGGCGCCGGCACTCGTGCTCGACGTGCAGAACGGCTACTTCGACCGCCTGCTGCTCACCCCCATCCGGCGCCTGGCGATCCTGCTCGGGCACATGGCTGCCGACATCACCGTCGCCAGCGCGTTGATCATCCCGATCGTCATCGTCGGGTTCATCGTCGGTGTCCGCTTCGAGACCGGTCCGCTCGGCGTCGTCGTCTTCATCACGATCGGAGCGTTGTGGAGCCTGGCCTTCTCGGGATTCGGGTACGCCATCGCCCTCAAGACCGGCAATCCAGCGGCGGTGAACTCGAGCTTCCTGCTGTTCTTCCCGTTCCTGTTCCTGACCAGCTCGTACGTGCCCCGCGAGCAGCTTTCCGGCTGGCTCGACACGGTGGCAACGTTCAACCCGGTCACCTACCTGCTCGAGGGACTCCGATCGCTCGTCGTCGAGGGCTGGGAGTGGGGAGATCTCGCCAGCGCGCTTGTGGCGGTCGGCGTCGTCGCCGCGGTGAGCATGACCATGTGCTTCGCCGCGCTACGCGGCCGCATCCGCCGCGGCTGACCGCCGCGTGGCGAACAGAATCGCGATCAGCACGACAACACACACGATCGACAGTCCGGAGAGGACGGCCTTCGACACGCCACTCAGCGCCGCCTGGGTCACTCCAGCCTGTTCGATCTCGGAAAGGATTCGCCCTGGCAGGAAGCGGGCGGACCACAGCCCCAACGTGGCAACGACGATCACCGGGAGTAGTCCCATGAGTCTGTCGAGGCCGATCGCGAAGAGCCCGGCGAGCACGCCGAGAGCTGGAAAGACGTATCGAGAGGTGGCCACCCCGCCGCCTGAAGTGTGTTGAACGATCGTCGTCGCGACGACCAACACGACAACGGCGCAGACCGCCAGTGCGGAGACGCTGGGCTGGAGCGACCGCCTGCGGGCGCTTCCCGCCAGCCCGCGTCTGGTGACAGCACCGATGGCCAAACCAATTGCGGTGAGAACGGCGACCACGTTCGCCACGATCGTCGCCGGTGGGGCTGCCCGCATCGTGAGCAGCGACTTGATCGGCAGCTCTTGATAGATGCACACCCACCAGCAGGTAGGTGAAGGCAATGCCGGCACTGGCGAACGCGATGTTGGCGAACCGCATGAACATGAGCCCGCCGTCCGTTCGGCCTGCTGCCGTGGACAGCCAGATGAGCGGCGCAACGAGTACGTAGTGCAGTGGAAGATGGTTGGCGACCCACACCGTTCGATAGCTGTCAGTCCGTGAGTCGTCAACGACGACCTCGCGCCACACCGTCGCCTCGGCGGGAATCTCCGGACGGTCATCGACCTCCGGAAGCTGCCCGCCGGCGACCGCGTGTGCGTAGCCGAGATGTGCTCGCTCGTCGGTGCTGTCGAACGCTGGGACCTGAAGGGCGAAGCTCGTCGACGCGCAGACGAACACGATGATCGCAGCGATCAGCCCAACCAACTCCCAGGCCGGCATCCATGACGGGTGACTGCTGGATCGCTCGCCGAGCGACGGGCCGCCGCCATGGTTCAGCCCCATCAACCGAACGGTACAGCGAGGAAGTCGCTGCATACTGGCGGACGGCGAGGCCCGGACGCCAGCAGAGACAGAGCACGCGCGAAGAGCACGGAGGATGCCATGGCCCTCACGAGGGCGTATTGCAAAGGGGTGCTGGAGGCCGAGGGCTTCCCGGTCGCCGATGTCTCGGAACACCTCGAGCGGCCCGACACCGTCGTATGGGTGGATTTCTGCGGACCCTCCAAGGAGCAATTGCACGAGCTCGCCGACGAGCTGGGCCTCCACGAGCTCGCCGTCGAAGACGCCCTCGAGCCCCATCAGCGGGCAAAGCTCGACCACTACGCCACCCACCTGTTCTTCTCGTGCCACGCCGTACAGATGGACCGAGATGAGGGGCTTCTCGCCCAGTCGGAGATCGACGCCTTCATCAACGAACGCTGGCTCGTCACAGTGCGAAAGAACGAGGGGTTCCCCATGGACCCGGTTCTCGCCAGGTGGGACCGCTCATCGGACCTGGCGGTCCACGGTGTCGGCTTCCTGCTCTACGGACTCCTCGATGTCGTGGTCGACGGCTACTTCGAAACGATCCAGGCCTTTGACGACTTCTATGACGAGGTCAGCGAGGCGATGTTCGCCGAAACTCCTGTACAGCCATCAGCGCAGAAGCATTGGTTCCAAACGCGCCAAGCCCTCATCCAGTTTCACCGACTCGTCGTCCCCATGCGTGAAGCGGTCAGCGGGCTGATGCGACGGGAGCAATCCACGATCGATGAGGACCTGTACCCCTACTACCAGGACGTCTACGACCACGTCCTCCGCGTCAGCGAGTCAACCGACGCGCTGCGTGACCTGGTCAGCACGATCGTCGAGACCAACCTCAGCCTGCGCGACTACCAAACCAACCAAATCATGAAGAAGGTGACCAGCTGGGCCGCGATCATCGCCGTGCCCACCCTCGTCACCGGCTGGTACGGCATGAACGTCCCCTACCCCGGCTCCGGCGAGACCTGGGGTGTCGCAGCCGCTGCTGTACTCGTGCTTCTCATGTCCGGCGCCTTGTATCTGGTCTTCAAACGCAGGGACTGGCTGTAGTCCGCGGCGCCGACACGGTAATCGCTGCTGATAAAACATTGCCAGTGAACACTGTCAGCATTAGGCTGGCGAGCATGACTGCTTCCTCCCTCAACGACCTCAGTGTGGACGAGATCGTCCTGCACGGCCACCGCATCGCCTAC
Organism: Acidimicrobiia bacterium; assembly: GCA_013821025.1. Taxonomy (GTDB): domain Bacteria; phylum Actinomycetota; class Acidimicrobiia; order Acidimicrobiales; family Ilumatobacteraceae; genus JACDHN01. The sequence goes on from JACDHN010000020.1 coordinate 10,468, forward strand.
CGCAAGGCCGGTGTCGGACCGAACTTGGTCATGATCCACGGCGTAGCCGGTTCGATGCGCACGTGGGACGCCGTCGTGCCTGGCCTGGCCTGGCACAGCACCGTCATCACGCCGGACCTGCCGGGCCATGGGCGATCTTCCAAGCCACGTGCCGACTACTCCCTCGGCGCCTACGCCTGCTGTCTGCGTGATCTGCTCGACGCCCTCGGTCACGACCGGGCCACCGTTGTCGGCCACTCGTTCGGCGGTGGGATCGCCATGCAGTTCGCCTACCAGTTCCCTGAACGCTGCGAACGGCTCGTGCTCGTCGCCAGCGGTGGCCTGGGAGACGAGGTGAACGTCGCTCTACGGGCGGCGACGCTCCCCGGGTCCGAACTGGTCATCCCACTCATCGCCCACCGTAAGGTCATCGATGCCGGCCGGACAGCGCGGCGCTGGGCCCACGCCGTCGGGCTTGCTCCGAGTCGCGACCTGGTGGAGTCTGCCAGGGGGTACGCGTCGCTCGCCGACGCCGACGCCCGCCGTGCGTTCCTGGCCACCCTGCGATCGGCGGTCGACCACCGCGGCCAGCGCATCGACGCTCGCGACCGTCTGTACCTCGCCGAACACGTGCCCACGCTGCTGATGTGGGGTGACCACGACCGGATCATCCCGGTCGACCACGGGTACGCCGCCCACCGCGACATGCCGGCGAGTCGCCTCGAGATCTTCGACGACGCCGGTCACCACCCGCACATCGCCGACCCGGACCGCTTCGTCGACGTGCTCACCTCGTTCGTCGACGCTACCGAACCCGCAGAGTTCGATCGAGGGCGTTTGCGCCAGCTGCTGAAGAGTACTGCTTCACAGTATTCTTAGCCTACCGCCCAACAGTAGGTCCGGGCTGTTTCTCAGCAGTAGGCTCTGCACCATGGACGTGTCTCCTTTTCCGTATCAGGGACCGCTGGAGCCGGCGCAGGTGCGCGGCCGCGACGACCTGATCCTCGACCTCGTCGAGCGCGTGACCGAACACCGCGTCACGGCGCTGCTCGGTCCCCGTCGCTACGGCAAGACAAGTGCGCTGCGAAGGGTGGCGTCCGACGTGATCGCCGCCGGCGTGGCCGTCGTGTGGGTCGACCTGTACGAGGTGGCATCTACAGCCGACGTGGCCGCCCGCCTCGACGACTCCCTCGCCCGTGTGCCGGGCCGGTTCGCCGACATGGCGGCGAAGGTGGCGGCGGCGGCCTCGATCCACCTCGGCGTCGTCAGTTTCGAGTTGCGGTCCGCCGGTTCGTCACGGCCCGATCCGGTGCTGACGGCCCACCACCTGCTCGACGTCCTGACGCGCACCGCGGCCAATACACCGACGGTCGTGTTCTTCGACGAGTTCTCCAGCATCGCCAAGGTCGACGGCGCTGCCGGGCTACTGCGCACGCGCCTCCAGCACCACTACCAGGACCTCGGAATCGTGTTCGCCGGGTCCGAGCCTTCGATGATGCGCACGTTGTTCACTGAACAGGCGGCACCGTTCTATGCCCAAGCCGATCTCGTGGAGATCGGGCCGCTGTCGTCGGAGGACATCGTCAGCCTCGTCGTCGACGGGTTCGCCGACACGGAGCGGCAGGCAGGCCCGCTGCCGCCGCACATCGCCGCGTTTGCGGCCGGCCATCCGCAGCGCTCGATGCAGGTCGCCGACACGGCTTGGCGGCTCGTGGGGCGCGGCGAGGCGGCGACGCAGGCCACGTGGGAGGACACGCTCGAGCGAGTGCGTTCGGCCACGTCCGACGGCAACGAGCGCCTGTTCTCGAGCCTGCAGGATGGCGAGAAGACGGTGCTGCGCGCCATCGCCGGTGGCGGCTCGATCTTCGGCACGGCCGCCCGCGTGCTCGACCTGCCGACCGGGACCGCCCAGCACGCTCGCACGAGCCTCGTGAACCGGGGCCACCTGGCGCGGACCGCCCACGGCTACGCCATCGTCGATCCCGTGTTCGCCGACTGGATCCGCCACCGGTTCCCCGTCTGACGCGGCCGTCGAAGCGCCCGGAGGCGCTGGCATCGTGACAGGTCAGGAGAGCAGCGGGATCTGTTGGGTGATGCAGTGGATGCCACCCCCGCCGTAGGCGAGGACGGCGCCGACGTCGAGCCCCACCACCTGGCGGCCCGGGAACAGGTCGCCGATCAGGGCCAACATGTCGTCGTCGGCGTCGTTGCCGCACGTCGGCACGGCGACGAAGCCGTTGCCGACGTAGAAGTTCAGGTACGGCACGGCGACGCGCTGCCCGTCAATCTCCGTGAACGGCAACACGGGAATGTCCACGACGTCAATCGGCGTGCCTGCAGCGTCGAGCGCGCCTCTGGCGCAGCGCTGGTTGACGTTGCAACGCAACCAGTCGTCCTCGCCGATATCGGAACAGCCTTGCATCAGCAACACGCCTGACCGCACGAAGGCGGCGACGTTGTCGACGTGGCCATCCGTGTCGCCGTCGAGCGCCAACCCGTAGGGCAGCCAAACGGTCACCTCGGCACCGATGTGATCCGCCAGCACGGCCTCGATGTCGGCGCGCGACAGTTCTGGGTTGCGGTTCGGGTGCATCAGGCACTGCTCGGTCGTGACGAGCGTGCCCTCACCATCGACAGCGATGGCCCCACCCTCCAGCACCATCGGCACGGACACCGCCCGGTGGCCGGTGTGGGCCGCCAGGCGCTGGGCGAGCGCGTCGTCGTCGTCCCACGGTGCGAACTTGCGGCCCCATGAGTTGAAGGCGAAGTCGAGTGCCACGAGCGCGCCGGCGTCAACGACGTAGATGGGGCCGGTGTCGCGGGCCCACGAGTCGTCGATCGGCAGCTCCACCACGTCGACGCCGGGTCCGCACCGATCGGCCGCCTGCTCGCCCGAGCCAGGGGCCGCCACCATCGTTACCGGTTCGAAGGCGCTGATCGCCTGCGCCACATCGGCGTGGGCAGCTTTCGCGTCGGCCATCAGCTCGCCGTACAGCGCCGCGCGGGTCGGCCAGCACATCAGGGTCCGCTCGTGCGGGGCCGACTCAGCCGGCATCCTCATGCCGGCAGCGGCGGGGGTGTCGACCCATCGAGCGTGAGCAGCGGCCCGTACAGGTCGGGGCGCCGGTCGCGGAACAGGCCCCAGGAGTGCCGGGTGCGCTGTAGGTCGTCGAGGTCGAACGTGGCCGTCAGCACTGCCTCGCCGTCACGGCCGGCCTCGGCGACCTTGGCGCCGGTGTTGTCGGCGATGAACGACGAGCCGTAGAACGTGATCTCCGTGGACGCCCCGACCTCGCGTCCGACGCGGTTCGAGGCGATCAGCGGCATCAGGTTGGCGCCGGCGTGGCCCTGCATGACGCGCTGCCAGTGGCCGCTCGAGTCCCATGCCGGGTCTGGCGGCTCGCTGCCGATGGCCGTCGGGTAGCACAGCACCTCGGCGCCGAGCAGCGCCATGCATCGCGCAGACTCGGGGAACCATTGGTCCCAGCAGACGGC